>JACOZO010000087.1 GCA_016181325.1 Candidatus Woesearchaeota archaeon
AATGAGAGGATGGGCGAATGCAATTAGAATTTTTAGAGAAGCAGTTAAAACTACACCAAAATTACAATTCTTCTTATTGGAGTTAGATATTTTGGGAGAAAAATTAAATATTACTGGATATACAAAACAGGAAGAATCTAAAGCAATAGAAGATTATTCAAAATCTGAAAAAAGAAATGAAGGAAATAAAGAATATGATGTTGTTCTTGTAGGTGCAGATACTACTAATGATTTAGAAAAAGCATATCCCAATTATTTTGCGGATACAACAGAATTTCTAAATAATCTTCATAAAATAATAAATAAGTATTGAATAAAAAATTCAGTAGATTTGACACATATTCTCTAAGGGTGTAACTGATGTTTGCTTAACAGCTTACTGAATATAAAGAGTCTACTCCAGCGGCACCGCGCTCCATAATGTCCAGTCATTGGAAGGCGCATACGGTCCAAAAATATAATACGGCGGCTTGTTCTGCCCAAAAAAGGAATATTGTATGTCGCCCCATGACTGCGGGAACCTTGCTCCGCCCATGCCTCCCATGCCGTAGACAGAGCTGCCGAAGTGCCTCCATGTCTTCATCAGTCCATGGAAATCGCTCAGGTCAGTTGAAGCGTCTGCCCCCGGTTCCACAGTGTAGGCTTTCTCATAGCCGTATTTTTTCAGTATATTCACTATTGCCTTGACAGGGCTGTTTCCCTGCCCGGGCGCCAGATGGTCATCCTGATAGCCGTAATTGTCAGCCAGATGGACGTTTCCGACCATTCCTTCCTGGGCTATGCTTTCTATCTGCCCTGTGATCCATTTATTGAACGCCATGTCATTCTGCTCCTTGCTCTTCCTTGGGTCATCCTGCCAGTATTTTCTCCACAGGTTGATGTGCCCCGTGTCAATCGTTGCCTTGATGTGCCTCTCTGCCAGCTTGCTGGCCTCATCCTTGCTTATTCCCATGAAATAAGGGTTCGGCTGCCTGAAATATTTGTCAGGCTCCCTTACTTTTTCCGCAGTCACTTCTGTCGGAGACAGGCTTGTGCCGTAAGGTATGGTAGGCTCTGTCAGCATCTCAACCATCCTTTCCCTTGCTTTCTTGATTATCCATTTCAGCTCTTCAATATGGCCTCCAAATCTCTCAGGGAATATATGCTCGACTGAAACGAATACAGGGCTTTCAGGGTCTTTTGTCTTCCTCATTGCATGCAGCCCTGCTTCTGCGTAAAGCCTTATTCCCTGCCTTTCAAGCCTCTTGATAGGGGTTATGAGGTGGCTTTTTGTCTCCTTGGTGTCCTCTGCCTGCTGCTCCTGCGATGCAGACGCCTGCCTTGCGAATTCCAGCCTTATCCTTGCCTGGTCTATCTCGTCTTTTATTATGTCCACAGGATGCTTGGTCTCAGACGGCAAAAGTCCCCTGGTCATCTGCGAGAATTCAGGATCCTGCCTCATGATCTTCCATTTCTCGCTTTCAGGAATGCTTTTGTCAATCTCATCATAATATCTTTTCATGTCCTCCAGCTTGTTGATGACTTTGATCCATCTGCCTGTTTCCTGGGCATACTGCAGCGCCCATCCTCTTGCGTGCCCTTCCTGGGTCTCCAAAGTTGCGTGCAGGAATGACTCTTCAGGATACCTCTTTTCATAGTAATTCGGCTTTCTTTCGTTCACCCGCTCGAACCACCTATTCCATTTTTCAGCTTCGCTCCTGAAATACTCGAATGACTTGAGCTCTGTCCTGAACCTGTTGCTGTCCGGGTCAAACACCGGCACCCTGCCCTTTCTTGCATCATAGATATTCTGCAGTTTTATTTTCTTTTGCTCATAATCAATATAATCCCCTTCATTGATGTATACCTTGTTGCCATCCTGGTCAACCCCCCACCTGCCTTTCTTTTCAGTAAGCCACACAGGAACTGCCACAAGCCTGTCCTTCTGCACAGTCTCCATTTTTTGTGATGTCCTGTCATCCAGAAGCTCAAACTTTGCGTCAAGCTCCTGGGTATGGGCCTGCTTGAACAGCAGCCTGCCTGACTGGTCCCGTGCCAGGTTGGTCCTTCCTGACTCATCATCAAGATACATGTCAGTCATTGGCCTTTCAAACTCTCCAGAGTGTATTACAACAGAGCCTCCTCCAAGGTCAGCCTGGAAGTCAATCGCCCTTTTCAGCTCGAAAAGGTCCTGCGTTGCATTGTATATCGAGAAATTCCCCCTTTCATCCCTTCCCATCAGCCCCATCAGGCCGAAGCTTGCGTGGGTGTTGAATTTCACTTCATTTGCCAAAGACAATTCCCTTATTGCCTGCCTCTGGTCCTCTCCGAGCATTTCCGGAGTCTGCGCGTTCCTCTGCCCGCTCCTGTAGCCCGGAAACTGTATCTCTATATTGCCGGCTCCCATCCTTATCTTGCTGTATATGCCCGCGACATTCGCGGCAGAAATTCCCATCGGAACGCTCATGCCGATGTCCTTTATGCCGAGCTCCGCCCCGTGATATTCTCCATGGCTCTCCTCATGGTCGCGATGCCCGTGACTGCTGCCCTCCGGCGCCTTTTGGTCATAAGTCTGAGGGTCCATTGCATTGAAATAGTCCACGATTGGCTGATGAGAATAATATCCTGAGCCGAATTTCATGAGTTCACCTTTTTTACAGAATACTATCAATGGAAAAGGTGGTTAATATACATTGCTTTTTTGA
>JACOZO010000088.1:0-4393 GCA_016181325.1 Candidatus Woesearchaeota archaeon
CATGCCTTCAGCGTCGCTGCTGACTGTTTCGGCGCTCACAGGGCCCTTGACAATGGAGCATATCTCCCTCAGGGCTTCGTTATAATCCCTCCCTTCTTTCATTATGAGGGTGGGGTTTGTTGTGACGCCGTCCAGCGGGAGCATGTCATTCGCTTTCCGTATCTCAGCTGCTGACGCCGTGTCAAGAAAAATCTTCATTTTGATTCGCTGATTTCCGGCAAGTTTAAATAATTTTTCTTTTGGGATAAATAAATTATTAAGCTGTATTCTGTTAGTGCCTTTGATGATAGAGCTGGACGGCAGTTTCGGGGAAGGCGGAGGCTCGTTGGTGAGGGTTGCCCTTGCGATGTCGGCTATAACAGGCAAGGCATTCAAGGTCGATAATATCAGGAAGAACAGGGGACAGCCGGGCCTGAAGAACCAGCACCTGCACGGCATAAAGGCGATGAAAGAACTGTGCCATGCCGAGGTGAAGGGGGATTGTTTGGGGTCTGCGTCGCTGGAATTCGTGCCGAAAGGGCTTTATATCAGGGATTTGGCAATAGACATAGGGACAGCCGGCTCAATCACCCTTTTGCTTCAGTCATTGCTCCCGCCTTTGGTGTTTTCCGGCAAGCGCGCGATTTTGGAGATAAGAGGAGGCACCGACACAGAGTGGAGCCCCCAGTTTGACTACATGAAAGAAGTCTTCGTGAGATATCTGGAGAATTTTGCGGATGTGGATGTAAACCTTGAAAGACGGGGGTACTATCCGAAGGGGAACGGCAGGGTAAAGGTGGTTATATCCCCTAAAAATGGAGGGAAAATGGATATCAGGAAGGGGCTAATATTTCCTGAGCAGGGCAGGCTCGAGAGGATATATGGGATTTCCCACGCCTCTTCAGGATTAAAGGGTGCTGATGTTGCCGAAAGGCAGGCAGCGGCAGCCTCGATTCATGTCGAGAAAAGCTGCAAGATGAAGCCGGACATAAGGTCTGGTTATTATGATGCTGATTCAATGGGCTCCGGAATTACATTATGCGCTGTTTTTTCCAACGGCAATGTTATAGGGGCTGACGAGCTTGGAAAAAGAGGAAAAAAATCAGAGGAAGTGGGTGAGGAAGCTGCCCTTAAGCTCATCCGGGAAATAAGCAGCGGGGCTGCATTGGACAGCCACATGGCTGACCAGGCACTGCCTTACATGGCACTGTCAGGCGGGATTATAAAGACATCTTCTGTCTCAAATCATTGCAGGACAAATATATACACAATAGAGAAATTTTTAGGCAGGACGTTTGATGTTGATGAAAATGAGAACGTCATCAGGTGCCTGGCCAAATGAGCCTTTTTAATAAAAAGCTTTATAAATAAAATTTTTACCCTACATTAAAATGTCAGAACAAATCGTTTGCAATTCCTGCAAGAAGAGGATAACCAACAAAGCAGGCACGACCATGTTTCCGTGCCCTAAGTGTGCCGGGGAGGAAATAGTGAGATGTGAGCATTGCAGGGAGATAGTTTCCAGGTATGCGTGTTCTAAATGCGGATTTATTGGGCCTAACTAAGATGGCAGTAGTTATTATAACCCTCAAGATAATGCCTGCCAGTCCTGATGAGGACCTCAGCCGGATAGAGAAAGAAGCTAAGAGGCACATAAAGGCATTCGCGGGGCCTTCTGAGTTCAGGGTGTCCGTAGAGCCTGTGGCATTTGGGCTGAACTCTGTTAATATAACTTTTGCCATGGACGAGGATAAGGGGTCCACTGAGCAATTGGAAAGGAAAATAAGTTCAGTTGATGGAGTAGGCTCCGTAGATGTTACTGACGTGAGAAGGGCAGTCGGTTGACGGCAGATAACATATGCTCAATGCAGGGATTATAGGGGAATTTTAATCAAAAGATGTCCATTTAAGCTGCTGCCCTGATGTCCAGTCTCCGCCAATCGCTGCCAGCGAGCCTTCAACAGTCCTGACGCATAATGTCTGCCCTGGGAGCAGCTTTGTCACTACCCCGTTGACCAGCCTGCAGTCGTCTTCCGTAATCTCTTCTATCGGCTTGTCCACATAGCCTATTTTTGAAGGGTAGAATGTGGTAAAGTAAAGATAAGTCTTGTAATTTTTTGAAAATACGTCGGTGTTGGTGGTTTTCTTGTCGCCGAAAATCTTATTGTCAAAATCATAATACATTGCAAACCCCCCTATCAGGTCAAGGGTCTGGATTGCCCCAAGCCTGGCCTGAGGCTCTGCCTGTGGTTTTGCCTCCGCTGAAGGGGTTGATGCGGGCTTGGATTCCCCTTGATCCGGAAGTGTTGGTAGTTCATCCAGGGCCTGCTCAAGGGTTTCCGTCCTGCCCGGGGTTATTGTTACGGGCTTTTCCGCGTCATTGTATCCCTGCTTTCGGAATGCGACGTTGTGGCTGCCGCCCGGAAGATTATAAACTATTATAGGGGATTCACCCTTCAGTTCGCCGTCGACAAACACTTGCGCACCGGCTGGGATGGATCTGGCATCAAGGATTCCTGTGCCGCCGGCCTCTTCCTGTATTTCCACTGGTTTTTCTTCAGTTGGAGAAGAGCAGCCGATGATGGCAAGCGCTAATATAATTATGCAGGCAGGCAAAATGTGCGTTGAGTATTTCATTTTAGTTTTTGTGCAGATATTCTCTGTATATCTAATATAAAAATCATTTGGTTTTTGCTAGGAGAGGATTTGAATCCGCGTTCCTGCAGCTTTTCCAGTATGTCTTCTTTCTTCGGTACGGGATTTATCTTGTTTTTGCTGCATACATCATGGACGTCAAAAAACCCGATGGAATCTGCGAGGGATTCTGACAGCAATAAGCTGGTGAACCTCAGGACTGAGGAGTCCTTGCCGATGACGCCGTCCTTGGCAAGGCTGTTTTTCATGCCCTCCAGCAGCCTTCTGTCATAAAGGCTGCCTGTCCATAATGGCCCTGCTCCATTGAAGAGGCCGTGGCTTTTCAGCAGGCTGTCAACACTAGATTTTCCCTTGCTGCACTTAAAGAATATCCTGAAGTAATGGTCTTTGGAATAGGACAAGACAGGCAGCAATGCCTTGTCATATTGGGCACCTATGAGCTGGATTTTCCGTATAAGGATGCGCAGCCCTGTTTCGTGCATCATATGGCTTTTCGATGGCACTGCCCAGTATTTCCTGATGCATGCCTTCGGTGAGGTGCCGCATAACGCTGCTGTGTCTGTTGCAGTGACTGCAAGCACGCCGCCCCTGCCAAGCCTCTTTACGGAGCTGTCAAGCATGAAATTCGGCGAGCCGAAGACATCTAAGTCAATGAAGTCAAACCCCTCTGATTCAAGCAAAAAGAGGTTTGCGTCTTTGTTGTAAACGGGGAATTCAACGGCATTAATATCCATGTTTTTTCTTATCAGCCTCACAGCCCTGTCGCTCATGTCATTCGCTGTTATGGATTTTGGCTTTAGCTCCTTTGAAAACCTTATTGCGCGCACTCCTGTGCCAGCCAGCGGATCGCACAGCCTTAGAGGAGGGAACTGCCTGAGCAGGATTATTGTGATGTCCCTGTTTAATTTCATGAGGGGATTGTAGAACACTGGCAGCTTCTTCGAGATATTTTCCCCGGCATAGACATACAGTTCTGCTGAGCCTTCCTTTATCTTCCTTAGCTTATATCCGGTATTCATTGCTAGGGGGTTTCTTCAGAGGATATAATAAATATTGCTCCTGGAAAAGTGCATGGAGAATCAGTAGACAGTGAATGGTGTGTATCTTGTCTTCTTTCTGAAATCCTTGTGATTCACGACAGCCTTCAGCAGATATTCTCCCGGCTCCATTGTAGCGTCGTGGGAGATAACAAATCTGGCGTCTGAGTTGCCGATGACATCAAAATTCTTTGCCGCGATTAGGTTTTCATCGCTGTCTGATTCAGGATAGATGTATAACCTCAGGCTGGCGCTGCTGATCTTGCCGCTGCCGTCGTTGGCGAACCTTGTGTATGCCATGATGCCTTCATCCTGCCGGATATCCATGGCTCTAAGATTAGCGAAAATGGCAAAAGATATCAAGAGTGCAATGAAAAGATGCTTCATAAAAATGATGATATTATGTCACGTTTAAAAATTATTCGATTTTTCAGTAGTAACACTCAACAGGCTCTGTCCCGAATTATAGTTTTGCTGTCAATTCCGCCGCAGGTGGTGCCGAACTCTGCTCGAGCATTTTGGCTTTTCATAAGTACATAGACATGCGAGCCTATGGCAAAACCGAGCCTTTGGGTTATTATTTACTATTCTGAAGCCAAACTTGGCAGAATACTCAATCCGTCGCTTCGCGACAAAAATTACACTCGGCGGAATTTTTACTACCAAGAAAATGTCAAAAATCATTTAGATTTTTGAGCATCCTCGAAAACTGTGAGTTTTCG
>JACOZO010000088.1:4423-5777 GCA_016181325.1 Candidatus Woesearchaeota archaeon
GAAACCGGAAATCCAAAGGATTTCCCAGTTCACAGAAAATTCCATAGAATTTTCTAGTGTTCCACCTCGAATTTATTTCAATAATTTTAATAAATCGGCGAGGTGGAGCGTTATCATGAAAAACTTTGATTTTCAGGATGCCGAAAATCCAATCAAGATTGTCTGTTGATTTTCGTGCATGGCAGGAAAGCGACGCCTCGCACTAGAACCCACCAGAGTGGGTACCGAACTTGGTTCGAGTATTGCCGGAGGCGGATTGAATATTCATAATAAAAAGCTCCACAAAGCTAAATAACTACGCCTTTGGCGAGATTCGGGACAGAGCCAACTCAACAAGAACTTTTAAAAGCTGTCACTGGTTATAGGCAAATATGCTGAGGCAGCCTATACTTGTATTTATGGGGAATGTGGATGCTGGAAAGACCCAGCTTTTGGATACTATCAGGAATACCTCCATTGTCTCAAAGGAAGCCGGCGGCATAACGCAGGCAATCGGGGCGTCTATCATACCTTCAGGGACAATAAAAAAGATATGCGGCAGGCTGGCAGCCGGCATTGCCCAATTGAAAGTTCCTGGCATATTGACGATAGACACGCCGGGGCATGCCGCGTTCACAGGCATGAGGAAGCGGGGGGGCAACCTGGCTGACATAGCAGTTGTTGTGATTGACATCAATGACGGCATAAAGCCGCAGACATTGGAATGCCTCGAGATACTGAAGCAGTACAAGACCCCTTTCCTGATAGCACTGAACAAGATAGACCTGATGCCTGGATGGAGGGCCAATAAGGACAAGACGCTGATGGATGCGATACAGTCGCAGCAGGAGAATGTGCAGATCAATTTTGAGAGAAAGCTGTACGAGGTCGTAGAAAAGCTTGGCGGGATAAATTTTCAGGCTGACAGGTTCGACAGGGTATCTGATTATACGAGACAGATAGCGATTGTGCCTATATCTGCAAAAACAGGGGAAGGCATCCCGGAATTATTGATGGTTACCGCAGGATTGTGCCAGAAATACCTGGGCGAAAGCCTCGTTTCGGATTCTGAGGATTACGCAAAGGGAACCATAATTGAAGTCAAGGAAGAGAAGGGACTTGGGAAAACTCTTGATGTCATCATTTATCATGGGAAGCTGAGGCAGAACGACATAATCGTGGTGGGCACCCTTGACGAGCCGGTTGTCGGCAAGGTAAGGTGCCTTTTCGAGCCGTCGCAGCTGGCCGACATGAGGGATAAAAAGACGAAATTTTCGCCTGTAAAGGAAGTCACGGCAGCCACAGGTGTAAAGGTGTCTGGCAGTGACATAGAAGGCGCTGTTGCCGGCATGCCCTTGAGGTCATGCCGAAAAGA
>JACOZO010000012.1 GCA_016181325.1 Candidatus Woesearchaeota archaeon
AATTTTGCTTAAAGGCAAAATTCCTCCTTTTCCAACGGAGTTGGTGCTGAACTTTGTTCGAGCATGACCAAACTTTTTGGAGGCGAGCCGCAGGCGAACCGAGAAAAAGCTTGGGCTGAGAAGCTGCTAACCTGAGCGAATGCGAATTTTTGGATGTAGCCGCAGAATCCGTGGGAAATCCGGCATAAATCTGGCGCTATTTTCCGATTTTGCCTGCTCCTATCTTGCCTTCGTCCACGCCCTCGCCAACTTCATCACCCGCAGCATCATCAGCGCCATCAACAGTATAAATGTGCCTTGGCTTCGGGTGCCCTGCCTTGATTTCATCCTCAATCATGCCTTCCTCTTCCTTATCCGGCCTGAATGTGTACAGCAGGGTGAGGATGAACGCTATTGACGCGACTATGAACATTATAACCAGTGTTTTTATGTCAAGATACGCTATCTTAAGCCCGAACTGGTAGAAAAATACCTTTGTTTTCTGCCCGAATGTAAGGCCGACAAGCTCTATTAGATATTCTTTTTTTTCCTCATAGATGTTGCCGTTGCCGTCCTTGTAGAGCACTTCCGCAACAAACATATTGCTGCCTGACTTCAGCCTTTCTCCGTCAATGGTGAATTCAAAATCCTTGTCGTGGACAAGCCTGGCAAGCCGGAACTCCCTTGCAATGCCGTTCTGCCAGAACTTCATGCTCAGATTAAGGGGGTCTGAAAATGATTTTTTTGCGAGCCTGATGGAGAACGCTACAGAACCGCCATAAGTTGCATTTGAAGGAATATTGACGTCCTTTATCTCTATCTTTGGGATGTCCAGCAGCTCAAATGTGATGAATTCCGCCTTGGATATCTGGCTGTTCCTTGCTATGACAGAGGCCTCATGCTTGCCCACATCGCCCTCTTTCAGATCAAACAGGACTTCTTTTTCCTGCGAGATCCCCAATTGCTCGGTAATGCACCTGTCAGAGTAGCATACGCTCAGGTCACCTATGTACACGTTGCCGAGATTTTTCATGCGGCATATGACACTGTTGTTTTCCCCTATGTAGAACTGGCTTTTTTCGGCATTGCACGCAAACTGCAGGCTTGCAGATTCCTTCTTCTGGGATTCCTCTTCCTTCTGGCCGGCAAGCTTTTCAATATCTGAAAGGGAATAGGATATTTCCTTTGAGCCTGCCTTGAAGCTTACAGTGGAAGTAAAGTTGTTGTAAGTGCTGACTGCGATGGGCATTGTGTACAGGAAATTGTCATTGAGGTTTTCGTTCACAGACATTATCCAGAATACCTTTTTTGATGACTTGGGAAGGAGCAGCACGCTCACCCCTTTTGCACCGGTTATGCCCACTTCATCGGGCTTTGACAGGAAAACTTCAGTCGCATAGTAGAAGTCATTAGGATTTGATATTTCAGCCTCAATCAGGTTGTAAGAGCCGAAGCCCACGCTGCCTTTTGCAGCGCTGGTTTTAAGATTCAACACCGGGCTTGCATAGCCTTCGTGCTTTATGAGCCTTGTCTTTATGTCAAGCGGCTTTGTGAACAAATTCACGTTCGAGCCGCGCCACTCATAGAAAGTCGAGCCCTCATCAGGGTCTATGGATTCCTTGAACTTGAAATGGGTCGGGTCGACAAAGCCGAACTGGCCGTATGTGACATCATAAGGTATCCAGCCGTAGCCCGGAAAATAGACCTCAGCCCATCCGTGGGAGCCCCATCCCTCGTCAAACAAAGGCGAGTTCGTATATGCCAGTCCGGAGATGAATTTTGCCGGGATACCAAGAGAGCGGAGCATGGCTATGAAGAGCGCAGTCAATTCGTCGCAGACGCCCTGCCTGTTCTGAAGCACCCAGCCTGCTGTCTGGCTCGTCTTCGCATTCAGCGTGCTGAGATTATAGTTGATGTTGCTTTTAGTCCAGTCCCCGATTTTGTAAACTACAGAGTAAAGGTCGTCTTCGCCACCTGCTATCCGGGACGCCATCCGTATTATATCGGGATTGTCCGAGTCAATGGTCTTTGAAGGCTTCGTATAGGCGGCAAGCCCTTCCGGGATGCCAGACACCGGGAATTTTATCTTGCCCTTTACTTTTATGATGCTGTTTGTGGATTTGATGTCGGCATTCAGAGTGAACGCCAGATTCTTCTCATCAGGCTCCTCAATCCGGAATTTCAATGATTCCCCCAGCAATTCGGCATCAGGCTCTGTCTCAAAGTAGATTATCTCCTGATTCGGGTAGGCCTTCGGAAAGAAAGTCATATTGACGCCGACATATTCCACCTTATGGCTGGCGGCCAACGGCAGTATCTCAGTGTCGGAAGTTATCCTTATGTTGGCTGTGACCTCGTTGCTGTCAAAATACCACTGGGCGTTGGCAGGAAAAGATAGCATCATCAGGAGAATAAAAAATATCATGACCTCTTTTTTCATTAGTGCCTCATTATGGGCATATTATTTAAGTTTTTGCATTGATACAGTATCTGTGTTATTTATAAACGAAGGAGTGCCGGGGGCGTCATAAGGTCGAAACTCCTTAAAGTAAAACATCAAGCTCGTTGCGGGGGGACGCCCCGAGTTTGGTTATTAATTGATGAGTATATTAAATCCGTTGCTTCGCAACAATAATTTGTGCTCGGGTCTCGCTGTCTGCCACACGCTCGACCCTC
>JACOZO010000105.1 GCA_016181325.1 Candidatus Woesearchaeota archaeon
AACTTGGTTCGAGTAATGCCGGAGGCGGATTGAATATTCATAACAAAGGGCTTCAGAAAGCTAAAGTATCATTTATGCGGTCCATTAATCTGTTAGGATGTTGTGCCGGCATTGCGGCGAAAATCCGACTGTAACAAGCACCATAAGCTTTATAAAGGCGCCATAACTACTGAATTTTCGGTTTAAATAGCAAAAACATAGCCTGAAAAGAAGCCCTTTTCAGTACAGTTGAAGTAACTGTTTCTACAAAAGGACTTCAGTAAAAGGCGGTTTTGTTTCGCAGGAAAAAATAATTAGCTATAGGCATTGCAGTCTATGGCGATGACACGGAAGGAACATAAAAAATGCCCCAGGTCAGAAAACCACGAGCAGGAAGCATGCAGTTTTGGCCTAGAGTCAGGGCCATAAGGGAATATCCAAAGGTCAGGAGCTGGCTGCAGGGCAAGGACGCAAAGCTGCTGGGCTTCGCCGGCTACAAGGCGGGCATGACTCACCTGCTGGTCACCGACAACAACCCAAATTCGCTGACAAAAAATACAGACATCTTCTGCCCCGTGACTGTTGTCGAGTGCCCTCCGCTAAAGACTGTTTCTATCAGATTCTACAAAAAAACCATTGATGGATTAAAGCTAGTGACCGAGATCCTGTCTGACAATCCTGACAAGGAGCTGTCAAGAAAAATCCTGCTGCGAAAAAAATCCAAGGAAAAGGCAAAAGAAGACGCCAAGGATTTTGATGAGATAAGAATTGTCGTGCACACCCAGCCTAAGCTTACAGGAATAGGAAAAAAGAAGCCGGAAGTGTTCGAGATCCCGGTAGGCGGGGACAGGGAGCAGCAGTCAAAATACGCGATGGAAAAGCTGGGAAAGGAAATCAGCGTCGAGGAGATTTTCCACGAAGGGCAGAAGATTGACATTCACGCAGTCACTAAAGGAAGGGGATTCCAAGGTCCCGTTAAAAGATTCGGCGTCCATCTCAGGAGCCACAAGTCGGAAAAAAGCGTGCGTAATCCCGGCAGCCTGGGAGCATGGAGGGGACAGGGGCACATGATGTACAGGGTGGCCCACGCCGGCAAGATGGGATACCACACAAGAACGGAATACAGCAAGAGAATCATGAAGATAGGCAAGAAGGCCGAGGAGATAAACGTCAAAGGGGGCTTTTTGAGGTACGGGGTCATAAAAAATCCGTATTTGCTGATCAGGGGAAGCGTTGCAGGCAGCCAGAAAAGGATGGTAAGGCTGACTGCAGGCATCCGCGCAAAGGGGGCATTGCAGGAGGCTCCGCAGATAGTGTATACCAGCATTGAGTCAAAGCAGGGCAACTAAAATGAAAGTGGACATACTCGACATTTCAAATAACAAGGTAGGGCAGCTGGAATTGCCAGTCCAGTTCATGGAAGAGATAAGGCAGGACCTCATAGCCAGGGCCGTCCTTGCCCAGCAGAGCGAAGCCAGGCAGATATACGGCGCAAACCCGCATGCGGGCAAAAGGGCATCAGCAGTCCTGTCAAGAAGAAGAAGGAAATACAGGGGCTCATACGGGATAGGAATAGCAAGAAGCCCGAGAAAGATAATGACGAGAAGCGGCACCAGATTCAACTGGGTAGGGGCCTTTGCGCCAAATACAGTAGGGGGAAGGCGAGCGCACCCGCCGAAGGCAACCAAGGATCTGGCAAAGAGAATTAACAGGAAAGAAAAGAAAAAAGCAATCAGGAGCGCGATATCCGCGACGATGGTCAGCGAACTGGTCGCAAAGAGGGGGCATGTGCTGCCTGAAAAATTTCCTTTTATAGTGGATGATAAAATAGAGGGCGTCGGCAAAACGGGAGAGGTTTTCGAGATACTCACAAGATTAGGATTCGGAAGCGAGCTTGAAAGAGGGGAGGGCAGGAAAATCAGGGCAGGCAGGGGAAAGCTGAGAGGAAGAAAATACAAGAGAAAGAGAAGCCTGCTCATTGTCGTATCAAAACCAGGCAATCTGATGAATGCCGCGCATAACATCCCGGGGATTGACATAGTAGGGATAAAGAGCCTCAATGCAGAGCTGCTGGCGCCGGGAGCGGTGCCGGGCAGGCTGACTTTATGGACAAAATCTGCCGTCGAGCAACTGAGGGCTGAGAAATCATTTTTGAATTAACGGTGAGCAAATGGACCCATACGCAATAATAAAGCACCCGCTGTCGACTGAAAAGTCAATCAGGCTGATGAACGACCAGAACAAGCTCATATTCGTGATTGACAAGAAGGCTGACAAGAAGGACGTGAAGAAAGCCGTCGAGGAGATGTTCAAGGCAAAGGTCAGCGGCGTAAAAACAGTTAATACAAAAGGGCAGAAGAGGGCTTATGTAAGGTTCTCGCCCGAGACTCCCGCAATAGATATTGCAACCCAGCTAGGGTTCATGTAAACAAGGAATGCAAAAATGGGAAAAAACCTAATCCAGCAGAAGAGGGGCAAGGGAGGGCCGCGCTACACGGCTCCAAGCTTCAGGTACAAAGGCAAAGCAGGCTATCACGGGCTTAACAGCAGTGAAGTGACAACAGCCAGAATCCTGGACATAGTCCACTGCCAGGGCCATTCTGCACCGTTGATTGAGATAAAGTACGAGAACGGGAATACAGGATTGCTGCAGGCTGCAGAAGGAATGAGGGTCGGGGACAGCATAGAGATAGGCAGTTCCTTGTCGCCTGCAAAACCAGGCAGCATACTTCATTTAAAGGACATTCCCGAAGGCACTTCAGTGTTCAACATTGAGTCGAACCCGGGTGACGGCGGCAAATTCGTAAGATGCTCGGGCGTATTCGCCAAGATAGTCACAAAGAGCGAGGAAGGGATAGTCGTGCTGCTCCCATCAAGCAAAAGAAAGACATTCAACCCCGAATGCAGGGCCACATTAGGGGTAATAGGAGGAGGCGGCAGGACAGAAAAGCCGTTCCTGAAGGCCGGCTCAAGGTTCTTTAAAATGAAGGCGAAGAACAAGCTGTGGCCTATAGTGTCAGGAACTTCGATGAACTCAGTAAACCATCCATTCGGCGGCAGGAGCTCGCACGCCAAGGGAATCCCGACGCAGTCCGCCAGGAGCTCGCCTCCGGGAAGGAAAGTCGGCAAGATAGCGCCTAAAAGGACAGGAAGGAGAAAGAGATAATGGCAAAGAAAGAATTCACATACAAGGGCAAATCACTTGAAGATCTCAAAAAGCTCAGCCTGACGGAGCTGGCGGCACTGCTGCCATCCAGGCAAAGGAGAAACATCAAAAGAGGTTTTACCGAGCAGCAGAAGATATTCCTGAAGAAGATAAAGTCCAACCAGAAGAATATAGAAACCCACTGCAGGGACATGATAATACTGCCGGAGATGGTGGGGCTCACAATCAAGATACACAACGGAAAGGCTTTTGTGCCGATACTCATGCAGGAAGACATGATAGGCCACTATCTCGGCGAATTCGTGCTGACAAGGTCGAGAGTGGCCCACAGCGCGCCGGGAATAGGAGCCACAAGATCAAGCGCAAGCCTGTCGGTGAAATAAAATGCTCGGATACTCCTTCAAATCCTACGACTCAAAGTCGATGGCAAGGGCTTTTGGCAGGACTTTGCCGATTTCGATGAAGCAGAGCATAGAAGTCTGCAACTTCATCAGGTACAAGAAGGTGCAGGAAGCCAAGAAAATACTGCAGAGGGTAATTGAAGGGAAACAGGCCATACCTTTCACAAGATTCAACACAGACCTTGGCCACAAAAAGAAGATAGGGCCGGGAAGCTATCCTGTGAAGACTTCGCAGGAAATCCTCGGGCTGCTGGAGGATGTGGAGGCGAACGCCCAGTTCAAGGGGCTGAATGTGAACAGCCTGGTGATAAGCCTGCTTGTGCCGAAAATGACGGCAAAGGCATGGAGATTCGGCAGGAAAAGAAGGAGGAAGATGAAAAGGGTGGACATAGAGATAGTCGTAAAGGAAGGCTCAAAATGATAGAAAGAAAATTTGTCGCGCAAAAGATAAGGGAATTCGAGATACAGGAATACCTTGAGCACAGCCTGGAAAAAGTCGGGCTCAGCCATACAAGGATGGTCAAGACCCCTTTGGGCGAGAAAATAGTTATATACACTTCAAGGCCCGGGCTTATAGTGGGCAAGAAAGGCCAGAACATCAAGCTACTGACAAAGAACCTGAAGAAGAGATTCCAGCTTGAAAATCCACAGATAGAAATCAGCGAGATCGAGAATCCCAGCCTGGATGCCAAGATAGTGGCGGAGAGGATAGTGGATTCGCTTGAAAGGTTCGGATCTGAGAAATTCAAGGCAATAGGCCACAAGGTCATGTCGGATGTAATGGCTTCCGGCGCCCTTGGCATAGAGATAATAGTCAGCGGAAAAGTGCCAAGCGACAGGGCAAAGTCATGGCGGTTTTACACAGGATACCTGAAAAAGTGCGGAGAGATCGCAATAGAAGGGGTCAGAAAAGCCAACCTGCAGGCAAAGCTGAAGACGGGAATAATAGGCATAAAGGTGAGCATAATGCCGCCAGACCTGAAACTGCCGGATGACATCAACATCATAGACGCGAAAGAGGAAAAGAAAGAGCCGGTCACGGAAACTGCGGCAGGAGAAACGCCGATAGAGCCGGCACCAGAGGCAGTTCCTGAGGACTCAAAAAAGAAGAAGGGCTCAGCAAGAAGCCCGGCGAAGCAGAGGAAGAAGGATGAAAACAAAGGAACTAAGGTTAATGAGTGATCAGGATATCCGTATCAAGCTCATGGAGCTGAAGAAGGAGCTCATGAAATCAAATGCCAAGGCAGGCGTATCGGCCCCAAAGAGCCCAGGCAAGATTAAGTACATGAAACGGATGGTGTCAAGGATTATGACTCTTACTGATGAAAAATCCAAAAGCAAGAAGGAGGTAAAAAAATAGAATGGGTTTAGTTTGCCAGACGTGCGGGCTTGTCAAAGAGCTTTGTGTTTGCGAGACAATAGCCAAGGAAAGCCAGAAAATCACGGTTTTCCTGGAGAGAAAAAAATTCAACAAGTTTTACACCATTGTGAAAGGCATTGATGACAAGGAAATAGACCTGAAAGACCTTGCAAAGACCCTGAAGAGCATGCTCGCCTGCGGCGGGACAATAAAGAACAAGCAGATAGAGCTGCAGGGGGACCACAGGCAGAAAACAAAGGAGATACTGCTCAAATACGGATTTTTGGCAAGCACGGTCGAGATCAGGTAACATGCAAAGCTCGCACAGGCTGTTGAGAGGAGAATTCATAGGAAAGCAGGTGGAAGTTGAAAACACCGGAATAAGAGGGACAATAATAAACGAGACAAAAAACACGTTTTTGGTGGCATCCGGCAAAAGCAGGAAAGATGTGCCCAAAAAAGGCAATAAGTTCATGTTCAATATAATGGGAAATAACGTCAAAGTTGAGGGCAACGATATCGCATCAAGGCCCGAAGACAGGATAAAGATGAGGATAGCTAAAAAATGGAAAGCAAGAATATCGGATTAGGAGTGCCGAAAGCGCAGGCCGGCTGTGAGGATGACAATTGCCCGTTCCACGGAAGCCTGAGCGTCAGGGGCAGGCAGTTTGACGCCTTAGTTGTATCTGTAAAGATGAGGAAAACCGCAGTGGTGGAGTCAGATTATACAAGATTCAACAGCAAGTATGCAAGATACGAAAAAATGAGAAGAAGGCTCAAGGCGCACAATCCGACATGCATAGGCGCAAATGAGGGCGACCTGGTAAGGATTATCGAATGCAGGCCGCTGAGCAAGACGAAGAATTTCGTGATAGTGCAGAAATACGGAATCCAGAAAGGATTCAAGGAGAGGATGGAGGCCATGCAGGAATCAAAGACAAGGATGCATGAAGAAGAAAAAGATCCCGAAGTGAAGCAAAATGCAGCCAATTAGAGCAAACATAACAAGGGCATTGCCGGTAGGCAGCAGGGTCGAGACCTGCGATAATTCAGGGGCCAAGCTCATAAAAATATTCACCGTGGTCGGGCTAAAGACCGTCAAGAAGAGAATATCAAGCTGCGGCGTCGGCGACCTTATCATGGCTTCTGTCGTCAGGGGAAGGCCTGACATGAGAAAGCAGGTCGTATTTGCAGTCATAGTCAGGCAGAAAAGGGAATACAGGAGGCCTGACGGAATGAGGATCAAGTTCGAGGACAACTCGGCTGTCGTGCTGAAGGACGACAAGGGCAATCCGAAGGGAACCATGCTGAAAGGCCCTATAGCAAAGGAAGTCACTGAAAGGTGGCCCGCAGTCGCCAAGATCGCAAGCATAGTGGTTTAAGATGACAAAAGCAGCAAGAAAATTTTCGGCAAGCTGGAAGGCAAGCAGGAAGCCAAAGAAGCAGAGAAAGTACAGGTATAATGCCCCGTACCACACGAAAAGCACATTGCTGTCGGCGCACCTGTCAAGGGAGCTCAGGAAAAAATACAAAAAAAGAAGCCTGAGGCTGAGAAAGGGAGACAAGGTGCTTGTAATAAGCGGGGAATTCAGGAAGAAGGAAGGCAAGGTTGAAAGCATAATCACCAAGAATCTCAAGGTACAGATAGAAGGCATTGAAAAAACAAAAAAGGACGGCACAAAAGCGAGAATTCCTGTTGACCCGTCCAACCTTATCATAATAGAGCTCGCGCTTGATGACAAGCGCAGGCTGGAAGCGTTAGAAAGAAAATAAAAATCCCACCGCCGCAAGCGGCGGGGTATTTTTAATGTTGCTGGTAGCAGCACACATTAAACAGGGAGGCGCCCTAAAAGGGCGGGGTTATCAACCCAGCAAACAAATGAAAAGACACATAAAAAAACTGGCAGCAAGCAAGTCATGGCCGATTTTGAGGAGGGACAATATCTTCGTCACAAGGCCGTATCCGGGAGGGCATTCCTTTGAACTAGGCACTTCCATGAATGTGATACTGAAGGACCTGCTTAAACTGGCCCCGACCTCAAGGGAAGTGAAAAAAATGCTATTGGGCCATGATATATTAGCCGACAATGTAAGGAGGAAAGAGCCTAAGTTCCTTGTAGGATTGTTTGACACGCTGGCAATAGAAAAGACAGATTCCTACTACAGGATCTCACTGAACAAGAATGGAAAGATTCTTGCCGTGCCAATAAAAAAAGAAGAGGCAGGCATCAAGCCGTGCAAGATAGCCGGAAAGTCCGTCCTCAAAGGCGGCAAAATCCAGCTTAACCTGTCAGACGGCAAGAACATCATTGCGGAAAAAGGCAGCTATAAGACGGGCGATACCCTGATGCTGTCGCTGCCTGACAAGTCGGTAAGGAAGCACCTGAAGCTGGACAAGAATGCGGTGATTTTCCTCACAGGGGGAAAGCACATAGGAGAGACAGGGACTGTAAAGAACATAATCAACGATAGGATCACATACAAGAATGAAAGCGGAGAGATGGTTGAGACCCTCAAGAAATATGCATTTGTTGTCGGAGAGGAAAAGCCCGAGGTAACTTTGGGCTAGCAAGATGAACCGGATGAGGAATATTAGAATCGAGAAAGTCACCCTGAACATAGGGGCTGGCAAGGACCAGGCAAAGCTGGAGAAAGGAGTCATACTGCTAGGCTACATCTCAGGACGAAAGCCCATAAAGACTGCAACCAAGAAGAGAATCCAGGAGTGGGGGCTGAGGCCTGGACTGCCCATAGGATGCAAGGTCACGCTGAGAAAGAAGAGTGCAGACGAGCTTTTGGCAAGGCTTTTGGACGCAAGGGACAACAAGCTCTCGGACTCGCAGTTTGATGAAAACGGCAACATATCATTCGGCATCCACGAATACATAGATATCCCTGGCCTGAAATACGATCCCCAGATAGGGATAATGGGCATCGAGGTCTGCGTCACGCTTGAAAGGCCTGGCTTCAGGATCAAAAGAAGGAACCTGATGCAGAGGAAAATACCGAAGAGGCACAGGATAGGCAAGCAGGAATCAATGGAATACATGAAGAACAAATACGATGTAAAAGTGGGCGGTGAAGAATAAATGACTTACAGCGATTACAGGAAAGCGTTCAAGCAATTGAAGGCAAAACCAATCAAGTTGAAGAAGTACATAAAGCATAATTCCCCAAAACCGAGAAAATACGGGATTGCGACAAAGAAATGCAGGCGCTGCGGAAGGCCGCAGGCGCATATAGGCAAGTACGGCCTGCATGTATGCAGGAACTGCTTCAGGGAGATGGCAGCCAGCATAGGATTCAAGAAGTTCAGTTGATCAAGATGACAGCAAACGATATTTTATCAAACGCATTGTCGTTGATGCTCAACAACGAAAGGATAGGAAGAGCAGACTGCCTGATCAGGCCTGTCTCAAGGCTCATAAAGGACGTGCTCGGAATACTGAAGCAGAACGGATATGTGGCAGAGTTCACTGAAACTGACGACGGCAAGGGGAAATACATTGAGCTCAAGCTGAGCGGAACCATAAACAAGTGCGGCGTCATAAAGCCCAGGTTCAACGCAAAGATGAAGGACTTCGAGAAATTCGAGAGAAGATACCTGCCTGCAAGGGACATGGGGATAATCATAATTTCAACGCATCTTGGAGTCATGACTCACAAAGACGCCAAGAAGAAGAACTTAGGGGGAAAGCTGCTGGCATATTGCTATTGACATAGCAGGATTAATTTCAGCACAGAGGATATCCTAAAATGGAGAAAAAGCAGAAAAGACAGATGACCAGGAAAATAGAACTGCCGCAGGGCGTCTCGGCAGCGCTGGATGGCAGGCTGATCAAACTAAAAGGGCATGGCAGGGAAATACAGAGAGAGCTGGAAGCAAGCCTTGATGCTGAAATAAGCGACTCCTGCATAATACTAAAGTCAAGAAAACCAAACCAGATAGGAAAGAAAAAGATAGGATCTTACGAGGCGCATATCCACAACATGCTCAGCGGCATACTGCAGGGGCATAAGTACACGCTTAAGATCTGCTCGGGCCATTTCCCGATGAATGTTTCCGTCGCAGGCAACAAGCTGCTGGTGAAGAACCTGCTTGGGGAAAAAGTCCCGAGAGCTATGGAATTCAGCAAGAGCGCAAAGGTCACGATTGAAGGAGAGATAATACATGTTGAAAGCACAGACAAGGAGATTGCAGGGCAGGTCGCTGCGGAAATAGAGCAGCTCACAAGAAGGCCTGGATTCGACACAAGAGTGTTCCAGGACGGCATATACATCACAAACAAGGACGGAAAGGACATAAAATAAAAATCTCGCCGCCGCAAGGGGCGGGGCATCAACCAAACAAATGAGCAGCATAAAGGTGTTACTGGAACTGAAAAGCAATATCAAGGGCAGGAAGCCCAGATTCATAAGGCAGGACTATTATATGTGGGCCAGGACGCACAAAAAACACTGGAGAAAGCCTAAGGGAATCCACTCAAAGATGAGGCACCACAGGAGGGGGAAAAGGAAATCACCGTCCCCGGGCTACGGCTCGCCTGCAAAAGTAAGGGGCATGCACCATTCAGGACTGATGCCTGTGCTGGTGGAGAATGAAAGCCAGATCCCAAAATCAAAGGAATACGGCATAATCCTGTCAGGCAGAGTCGGAATCAGGAAGAAGGCTTTGCTGGCGAGAAAGGCCATTGAGAGGGGGCTGACTGTGCTGAACATTGACGCGGAAAAATTCCTCAGTAAAGTAGAGGAAACGCTCCTGGCAAAAAAGAAAAAGCAGGAGAAACCGAAGGAAAAGGAAGCAAAAGAAAAAACAGAGGCCAGGAAAGCGGAGAAAAAAGAAGAGCCAGACAAGCTTCCAAAGGGCGAGCAGCACGCACATGCCCATGAAGAGGACAGGAAAAAGGCCGAGAAGCAGGAAAAAGACAGATTATTGACCAAGAGGACATGAAATGAGAACCCAAAAAAGGCTGGCAGGACAGCTGTTCAAATGCTCACCTAAGAGAATAAGGTTTGACACTGAAAGATTGGAGGACATAAAGGGCGCAATCACCAAAAGGGACATAAGCTCGCTGATAGAGGAAGGGGCAATAACAAGGCTTCCGCCGAGAAACACTTCAAGATTCCACGCAAGAAAGCTGCATATGCAGAAGAAGAAAGGCAGGAGAAAGGGCCACGGCTCCAGAAAAGGAAGGGGCACTGCCAGGACGCCATCAAAAAGGTCGTGGATAAACAAGATCAGGCTCCAGAGAAGCTTTATAAAGCATCTGAAGCTTCAGGAACAGATAGACAACAAGATTTACTATGAGCTATACAATAAGAGCAAGGGGGGCTTCTTCAGGAGCATAAGGCACCTGAAGCTTTACATACAGGAGAGAAAGCTGGCAAAAGCAAAGCCGGCAGAGAATCAGAAATAATTAAACAGCACAGGTCAAAATGAAGCCAAAAATAATCCGTTCGCTTCCGTTCAGGCGTAAGATCGAGGGAAGGACTGACTACAGGAAAAGGATAGGTTTGCTCAGGTCAAACCAGATGAGGCTGGTAGTGAGAAAATCCCTGAATGACATATACATGTCCCTCATTGATTACAGCGAAAAGGGCGACAAGGCATTGCTGAGCGTAAGCACAAAATCACTGGAAAAATTTGGATGGAAAACCGGCAAGGGCAATGTCCCAAGCGCCTATCTTGTAGGCCTTATGTTTGGGAAAACCGCGCAGGGCAAGGGAATAAAAAGGGCCATCCTGGACATGGGGCTGAACAAGTCAGTGAAAGGCTCAAGGATATATGCGGCTCTGGCAGGAGCCCTGGACAGCGGCATGGACATACCCCACAGCAAGGATATACTGCCTCCCAAGGAGAGGATCAACGGGACTCACATCTCAAAGTTCGCCGAGGAGCTCAAGAAAGACAGGCCAAGGTATGAAAGGCAGTTCAGCATTTACCTGAAGAACAACATCGACCCGTCCAACCTGCACAAATATTTTGATGATGTCAAAAACAAGATCATGAAGGGCTGAAAATGGAAGAAAAAATCACTGTAGCTGAAGAAACTGTACCGCCTCCTAAAGCAGAGGCGGCTGTTGCGGCAAAGCCGCAGACAGAGAGGGATTCGTGGAAGCCAAAGACGTCCATCGGCAGGAAGGTAAAAGAGGGATTAATAAAGGACATTGACAGCATACTTGACAAAGACATGAGGGTGCTTGAGTCCGAGATAGTCGATATCCTCATGCCGGACCTGTCCACTGACCTGCTGATGGTCGGGCAGAGCAAGGGAAAATTTGGAGGGGGCCAGAAAAGGGTGTTCAGGCAGACGCAGAAGAAAACCCAGGAAGGCAACAAGCCGAAATTCGCAACCATTGCTGTTGCAGGCAACCAGGACGGCTATGTAGGCATAGGATATGGTAAATCAAAAGAAACAGTTCCTGCAAGGGAGAAATCAATAAGGAACGCCAAGCTCAGCATCATAAAGATAAGAAGAGGATGCGGGGACTGGAGATGCGGCTGCAGGGAACCGCATACGGTGCCATTCACTGTCGAAGGAAAAGTAGGCTCAGTCGTCGTAAAGCTTCAGCCGGCTCCAAAAGGAATCGGCCTGAAGATAGAGAAGGAATGCGGAAAGATACTCAAGCTGGCGGGAATAAAGGATGTATGGGCCAAGGCCACAGGACAGACCAGCGCAAAGATAAACCTTTTCTACGCATGCTTCGGCGCATTGCAGAAGCTCATGGATGTAAAAGTCTCGCCCAAGGATGCCGAGGAGCTTGGCATTGTGGAAGGCAGGGCTAAGAAGTGAATTAAGTTCAGGAAGGCATGATCATGGAAGGCAAACTGGCGGCAATAAGGCTGAGGGGAGAAAACAAGATACCGGCAAGGCTGGAATATGCCATGCAGACGCTAAATCTCTGCAAAAGGCATTTCTGCGTCATAGTCCCTAACAGCCCAACCTATAACGGCATGCTTGCAAAGACAAAAGACTACATCACATGGGGAGAGATTGACGATGAAACTTTCAAGCTGGTTGAATCAAAAAGGAAGAACCATAACAAGAAGGAAAACAGCGCAATTGCAATTTTCCGGCTGAATCCCCCGAGAAAAGGCTACGGCAGGAAGGGGCTCAAGACCCAGTACCAGAACGGAGGGGCGCTTGGCTATAGGGGGCCTAAAATCAATGAGCTAATCCAAAGGATGGTTTGATCAAGATGACTATCAACAAAAGAAGGAAAAATTCAAGGCAACGCGGTTCCTCCACGCATGGCTGCGGCTCCAAGAAGAAAAGGAGAGGCTCCGGAAACAGGGGCGGCTTTGGGATGGCAGGCACCGGGAAAAGGGCTGACCAGAGAAAGCCAAGCGTTTGGCAGGAAAGCTATTTCGGCAAGAAAGGGTTCATCAGCAAATCCAGGAACAAAGGCAAAATACATCCAATTAATATACTTGATGTGTCAGAAAGGCTTAACGGCTGGATGAAAAATGGCCTTGTGTCAATGGAGCACGGCGCATACAGCATAGACCTTGAAAAATTAGGATATAACAAGCTGCTCAGCAAGGGCAGGGTCTCATTGAAGCTCAAGATAAAGACGCCTTACGCATCTGGCAATGCAGTTCAGAAGGTAAAAGAGGCAGGCGGCGAAGTGAGCGGGATGCTTAAAATTGAAAGTAAAGCAGAAGAAGCATAATTTTCTTATTTTAGAGAAAGGTTTTTATCTATTATTCTTTTTGTGAGATATAATGGCGCAGAGAGAGAAGTCAATGGAACATTAAACGTATTAATAAAGAGATAGTATAAGAGTTATAAAAACTTTATCGGCAATGAAAAACAATCTAAAATTAGGATAAGAAAATGAGTACAGACAACCACAATTCTATTTTGATAAAGAATATCCAAAGAGGTATAGATAAAAGAATTAT
>JACOZO010000013.1 GCA_016181325.1 Candidatus Woesearchaeota archaeon
CAGTTTTGACTGAAGATAATACAGGAAAGGTGTTTGTAACAAATAATATTCCGTATATTTCCGACGGCAATCAATGGCTGTACTGCGACGGCACTTCGTTTAAGAAGTATAGTGATAGAAGCCTTGTTGAGAGCCCTATCACAATAGAAGGCAAGGATTATGTCTGCGGGGAGAGCATCGATGGGACATAAAATGGTGAGAAGTGAAGTTTCGCATTGGAAGGAGAAAAGGAATAGATTTAGTATAGGGTATAAAATATTATTATTGATATTATTCGGGTTTTTCCTCAATTCTTTTAACGTTCCAGTAGCATTTGCCCAAAACGATGACCGCCCCACTAGTAATCCTTTCGTAACCCCAATCATCTCAGTATGCTGCGGCTTAAGCGAAGATAACTGCAATAATATGGGAGACATATCTGATGCTAATAAGAAAGTCTTAGGAGAGTACATAACGAAAGGCACGGTTTATCATTACTGCACACAGCCAGTAACAGGGAGCACTCCATCAACTTCCGATGGCAAATTTATCACTGAATTGGATATAACCGCGTCGAATCTTCAGCGGAGACACGAGGCAAAATTAGCCTGTGACTCTTCACTATTGAGTAATGCGGAGTGGACTGGCACAAGATGCTGCGGTGAGCCCGGCGATGGGGCAAACGAGTATTATCCTGATGGGATAAGCAATAGCGCAAGGTTTGCTCCAGCCCCAAATACAGGAGGAGCCTGCTGGAAGAGCAAGGCGTACATGGTAAGCACTGCTGCTCCAAGTGTGCTGGTGGATTTGTCGCCTGCAGCTGTTGTGAGGAATGCTGATGGAACAGTGATTAACAGCGATGTTCTGGTTTTTGGTGGGCTATTCTACGGCTGCCAGAAAAGCGGCCAATTGCAGCAATTGGAAGCTATGGGAACAGTGCCTACAATAACCCCAGTCGCGGTTTGCGGAAAAAGCCCTGTAGGCGCCACAGGCAAATTTATCTGCTCAAAGAATAAAAAATGGTGGTCGCTGGATGGAGCAAGGAGTGATAGTAACGGCTATACCTTAAGTATAAGGCCCGGCACTAGTGACAATACGGAAACGCGGAATTATTTTGAAAAGCCCTTGCCTACCGGAACTTCTGCTGCTACAGGAGAATTTGCTTCAGAATGCTGCCTGCAGACTGAATGTTGGAATGGAATGAGATGCATTGCTGCAAATAACATGGCAGATATATTAACAAAAGGCGGTAAAAAATATGGCTGCTTCCTTGATGGCTCATCAGCGGCTTGGAGGGAGTTAGCAGGTAAAATAAGCCTTAAAGAAAAAGAATTGGGTTATTGCCTAAACAACAACCAATGCCTGGTCAGCACGAGTGATCTGCCTGATAGATGCAAACCGGCAAATCAGTATTATCCGGCAGGATGGAATGAGAATAATGCATTGGTTGAAAGCGAGGTTGATGTAGCAGACAATTTCTGCCAGAATATTGACGGCGAAGGAATTTGGACATCAAGGACAAAGCTTGTTGCAGCACAATTGCTGAAGCTTGCTTCCAATAATTATGCGTTGCTCTGCGGCCCCCATAACTACGTGCTTAACAATTTGGATGGCATTGGTACTGCTGATAATTTAGATAAGACAATAAATTTCGGCCAGGATACAAATGACATAAACCAAATACTGACAACCAATAATATTTGCGCGTTAAGAAGGCCTAGAGCAGGGACAGCAACAAATTATGACATAACGCTTGGACTGGCACTCAATGATGATCCGAATAATGCGCTGCTGCAAAAGGCATTCGGCGCGGCATGCATATTAGGCACTAGCAGCGGACAGATCAACTCCGGTTCTGACAGATTTACGAGATGCGATTCTGCCGGAAAGCTGTGGTATAACCCGGCCATTAAGGCATTGATATTTAATAAGAATGGGTTCAGCCAGGCAAATCAGAACTCATTAAACACCAATATTGGCACGTTGTCTTCTGATTCCATGACATTGGTAGATTATAGGATGTCATCACTTCTCCAGCAATTTCCTGCAACAGGTGGAGATGCAAGATTCAGGGCAGATCCGGATTATCCAATAAAAGACTTCAACACGATCTATATTGAAGAAGTCGGAACAGGCCCTAATAGAAAAACAATTTATGGGCTTGTGGAGAAACCAAGAGGCAATACATGGCTTCTTGGCGTTCATTATACCGGATTAGGAGATGTATGCACACTTGCTAAGAATACAAACGGGAATTTCCTGGGTGATATGGCGGATAGGCTTGAATGCGCGCCAGGCACCCCGACTTATATCAAAGGAAGCTCTTTTGTAAAAGATACTATGTTCAGCGACTTCAGCGACTTGACGTCAAAGCTCAGAATACCATGATAAGAAGCATAAAATGAGGGCATTCAAAAAAAAGAGGATGGGCAGGAAAAGCCAGGTGACCTTGATAATGGGCATAGCCATAGTGCTCATAGTCATTTTCGCGGTTTTCTATTTTACCTCAAGGACTTCTGTCAAGAGGCAGCTCGGCCTTGAGGTTTCCAAAGAGCTTACAAAAGATGTGCAGCCGATAAACGAGTATATTACCCAGTGTTTGGGGCAGGTGGCGAAGGAAGGGATAGAACTTCAGGGCCTGCAGGGAGGGTGGCT
>JACOZO010000014.1 GCA_016181325.1 Candidatus Woesearchaeota archaeon
CGAGGGTCGAGCGTGTGGCAGACAGCGAGACCCGAGCACAAATTATTGTTGCGAAGCAACGGATTTAATATACTCATCAATTAATAACCAAACTCGGGGTTGCCCCCTACGGGGCTTGACCGATATGTTGCTGTAAACAGTACTGGGCTCGAAGCTGCTAACCTGAGCGAAGCGAATTTTTGGATGAAGCCGCAATTGGATAAAAGTCTTGACAAGATTTAAAAATACAAGATAATTTCTTCAGATCATGGAATATCATACAATTGATGTAAATAATCCAAATAGGTCTGCTTCATTCTGGGAAAAAGGCATCCTGTACCGGCATATAGACAGATATGGCGCAGTGCCGTTGAGATTGCCGGATGGAATGCCTTTCAACTGGTTTGCTGTTGAACATTCAGATATATTCCCTGATATCGGTCGGGTTCTTCTGGATGGCAGTGGACGTGTGATTGCCGGGGACATAAAGGGCGCTGATGAGTGCCTTAGCGCTTTGCTGGAGATGAATGAAGGTTCCCGAAGAGAACCTCTGGGGCTGCCAAATGCAACGGAATATGTACAAGCACTAATGACTAGTGTTTTAATGGCATATGCGAGCAATGTTTCTCCTGATTTGAGAGCAGTCCGTGCCATGGCAGCAAAATACGGCATTGACTTTCAATCTATCGTTAATCCACAATCGCAGCCTCAGGAAGCAGCCCTGATTTCAGCCTAAAACCACTTTTTCTCCCGAAAAAACCGAAAGATTTAAATACTAAACACTTTTAGTATATATAAACTTTGTTATAGATATAGTCATAAAAGCCTTTGTGAGTGGGGGTTTTCAGGCTCATTAAAGGCATTAAGTCGTCGTATAATTGCTATGTACAGGTGAGAAAATGCCAGAACTCGTGAAGAAATGCCCGGAATGCAGCGGCGTGAATTTGTCATGGAACAGGGACAGGGGAGAGATTACGTGCAGAGACTGCGGGCTGGTAATTGAAGAGAAGATGGTTGATTTCTCCCAGGAATGGAGAGAATTTGATTCTGAGGAAGGCGAGAAGAGAAGGCGCTCAGGCGCTCCTATGACTTATACTCAATATGACCAGGGCCTTGGCACTGAAGTCGGCCAGAAGGCTGACTTGTTCAGGCTTGACGGCAAGGACAGGAACAAATTTTTCAGGCTGAGGAAGTGGCAGTACAGGATCAGCACTGCCATTGAAAGAAATCTCAAGCTTGCATTGTCCGAGCTCAAGAGAGTAAGCTCATTTTTGAAGCTGCCTAAGTCTGTTGAAGAGGAATCTGCAAGGATTTATACTTTGGCAGTCCAGAGAGGCCTTGTAAGGGGCCGTTCAATGGAATCCGTTGTGGCAGGAGCACTATACGCTGCCTGCAGAAGGCATGACGTTCCAAGGACACTTGATGAGCTTTCAGAAGCATCAGGCATTGAGAAGAAGGAAATCGGCAGGACTTACAGGTTTGTAACAAGGGAACTGGGAATAACGATTCTTCCAAGCAACCCTGCAGACTACATCGCAAGATTCTCGTCCGCATTGAAGCTTTCAGCCGAGACGCAGAGCAAGAGCATTGAAATCCTTGAAAAGGCGCAGAAGTCTGAGTTGACTTCCGGAAGGGGCCCTACAGGCATAGCAGCCGCTGCATTGTATGTCAGCGCACTGCTTCATGGCGAGAAAAGGACCCAGAGGGAAGTAGCAGATGTTGCAGGCGTAACCGAAGTGACAATAAGGAACAGGTACAAAGAGCTTCTTGAAGAGCTTGATCTTGAGAAGGACGTCAAGAAGAGCAAGAAGAAAAGAAGGAAATAATTAAGGCCTGAACACTATTTTTTCAAAATTTATGATTTTATCATCCTTTATCTTTATGCCTTCATTCTCCAGCAGTTCAGCTTTCTTCTCCAGCCCATGCGCAAACCCGTGCAGATGCCCGCTGGAAGCAACAACCCGGTGGCAGGGCACCATTTCCTTTGAATAGCCGCAGTTCATCAAGCCATTGGGATTCCTGTTCATTGCAGTCCCTACTGCCCTGTAAGCCCTTGTCCCGAGTTTTTCTGCAAGAATCTTGTAAGTCGTAACCCTGCCCTTAGGCACTTTCCTTGCCAATTCCCATATTTTTTCATTAAATGATTTCATTATGCGATTTGCATAAATTCTGACAATAAATACTTTGCTTTTTTAATTAGGGGGGACAGTAACCATCGCACTTTACGTATTTGTGATAGTCCCTCACACGCCCCTGCGCATAAAGAAGTAAAGGTGCATGAACGCTGCCGCCTGCATTGGTTTCACGAAGTGAAACACTGAAAAACGCAAAGCGTTTTTGGTGTGCTCAAAAACCACGAAGGTTTTTGACACTCAGGAACGAAGTGACGCGATGCGCCGCATTTATTGGCATAGGATTGTGCACACTCGCCCTCAATGGGGGCGATGGGTTAAACCGCACCTTCCAGTCTTATGTGTATGGGTGGGTGGAGGGCATCACAGACACATAAAGTGCGCTCATGTAATTCCCTCCCTAAGTGAAAAAAGCTTGATAGAATACATGCAATAACCTAAGATTCAAAACCAAAAATTATATATTCTACTTGATACGTTTTAATGGCATGCAAATCACTATAGACACGGCAAACGACTCC
>JACOZO010000025.1 GCA_016181325.1 Candidatus Woesearchaeota archaeon
TATCCCAGCAACAACGCTTTTGCATCTTCTTCCAAGAAATTTTGCTGCCCTGTCATAAGCATAAAGCCCATCCCTCACTAGAATGTCAACTTCCCTGCCTATTTTTCGTCGGGCTTCTTTCAGCAGCTTCTTCGCAGAATCAAAATCCCTTAAAGGAGTCACTATAGTATGGATAAGACTGCCAAAGCAGTCTTTTATGCTCCACCAATAGCACCACTCTCCTTTAACCTTTACATACTTCTCATCCACATGGCAGATAAGAATGTCGCTTATGCAGCTATATTCTGGGAGGTTTAGGTTATTTGCGAATTTGATTGTCCATCCGCATACTGTCTTATAGCTTACTCTTGCCCTAAAGAGCAAGAACAAGAGCAGCGAGACTATTCTTGACGGAAGGTAGATGTGCAGAATAATTGCAAATCTTATAACAATTATGGGGTTTCTATACCTTTTAAGATAACCGGTTTTTGCCATGTTGAAGCGCCTCCTTACAGCGCCCCAACCCGCTATTTTTTTGACATAATGGTACTCTGAGAATAAATAGCTATTGGATTAAGGTAACAGTCTCCTATTAACACTGGTTTAATTTCTTTCAGTGTTTGTATTGGCGAAGAAATAGCCGGTGAATCCAATACAACGGAATTCCTGAGATGTCTTTTTTCAGTCATCAGCATTTCGCATAAGCATTCTCATGTAATTTATCAGATCAGCGATGATCGACGTAAGTTTGTCTCTTTCCAGCCTGGCACTATGCCTTGCAATTTCAGCAGGCAATCCGGCAATTTGGAGCTGCTCTTCAGCACTGAGTTTAGCGCTGTCTGGTCTTTCTGCCCCATTGCCGTAAAATCTTTGGTAAATAGCATCAACTTCTTTAGCAGGCATTGTTGGCTCTTCCGCAGTATGTCTCCATGCTATCTCAATCATATTGGGCAAGCTGGCCAGGCAATAAGGCGGCGCATATGGCCCATTCATCCAAACTCTTTTGTCGCTGATTCTGCCGGCAGCTTCACGAATACGCTCATCCAATCTTTCTTGGTCTTCTATATCATGGGGTATTATAGAAATCAATAATGTGAAGAGTGAGCGGTTGAAACCTAACAGTCTCGCGGCGTCTTCCTGTTGTGCGCTCATACTCATAGCCTTTAACACTAGGTATAAGGCATCCTCTTCGGATTTAATAGGCGTAACAGTTGCAACCATTCTGCTATGGTCGTTATCTGAAATCCATACCCCGGAACCAGAAGCAACCAAAGGCATGGGCGTATGACCTCCAATATGATACGGCACCTGCAAGTCCAAGATTGCTGCCTGCAGAAGGCCCAGGCTTGCATACGCTCCTCTTAGGTATGAAACAGTTTCGGATAATGGGCTATGCTCATCAGGCTGCCCGGGAATTTTATCTACCATAATGGGGAAAGCTATTCTTCCATTATATCCTGTCATAAGCATGGCAATTCAGCGCAATATTTAAACTGTTTGTTGTCTGGATAACAAAATTCTAAGAACAGCCTGGCATTGATTACTGGATCAGTATAGCCGGCTTGCCCGGCATTGCCTGCGCTGCCTTGGGCTCTTTGGAGTCATCTTCCCTAATGACCTCAAACTCAGCCTTTATCTCCTCTTTGTACATCCCGATTGCTTCCTGCATCATGGCAAGCTCTGTTTTCTGGTCAAGAACAAACTCCGGTATTCTTGAAGCATCTGAGACTAATCTTGGGACGAGCCTGCTTATTTCCTGGCCGTGCTTCCTCAATTCAGTTGCCATCAGCTTTTTGATTATATGGCCTGCATCCTTAGTGTTTTTCATCTCTTCCTTCAGCAGCTTCATGAGATTGTACTTCCATGGCTGGGCTATGAACAGGCTTACCTTCTTTGGCTGCTCAATCTTCGCAAGCTTCAGCACAGAATGGATGTCCTTTTTGATGCCATCAACGACTTCCTCCATGTAATTCATCTTCAGGTCAATTTTGCTTTTGTCATACTCGGGCCATTTTGCCAGTGAGATAAAGCCTTTCTTGCCTATCTTCCCCCATATTTCCTCGCAGATGAAAGGCGCAAACGGCGAAAGCATGAGCAATTGGGCTTCAATCACTTTCTTCATCAGCTGCTTATTTGGCGCGTTCCTGGTAATTTTCATATACTTCTTTACCTTTCTTTGCAGGTCAAAATATAGTGATTGTATTGCGCTCCTGAACAATGCCTCCTCCATGTATTCAGTTGCAAGCTTGATTGACTGGTTAAGCTCTGACTCGAGCCATTTCTCCGGATTGCCGTATTTGGAAGTGCCTTTGTTGTAATGCTCAATGCAGAAGTCATGCAGCTGGGACAGCCTTTCCCTGTTTGCTGTGGCGAAAGCTGAATCCCAGTTCGGATCATCAAATCCTTCGCCGCCTGACGCTATTGTGAGCCTTGCGGCATCAGGGCTGAACTCCTTTGCTATATACCTCAAAAGGATGATGTTGCCGAGGCTCTTGCTCATTTTCTGGCCGTTTATGGTAACCCAGCCGTTTATCCTTATACCAGCCATCCACCTGTCTTCG
>JACOZO010000026.1 GCA_016181325.1 Candidatus Woesearchaeota archaeon
TTCTTCAGGGCCAATACAAGCAAGAAAGCCAATGAGCTGGGATTGAAGGGCTACGTGAAGAACATGCCTGACGGCAACGTAGAGGTGGTTGCCCAGGGCAGCGAGGAAAAGCTCGATGAATTCATTGATTTCCTGAGAACGGGGCCGGGCATTGCCAAGGTTACCGACATACGGATGACGCACAAGCAAACGGAAAATTTTAATAGTTTCGACATCAGGCACGGGACATGGCATCAGTAACAAAATTTTCTGGGATAATAATCCTATCTGCCTTTATACTGGTAATAATCAATGCCTGCCAGGTCCAGGTTGCAGAACAGGCACAGCAGCCAGCCCCTCCAAAAAATGTTGAAATGCTGAAGAACGGCGACACTTCACAAGTCGAGACGAAAGATGTCAATTATTTTGAAAATTCAAATGGATTTCTTGCGATGCCTAAGAAAGAAGGGATTTATCCCGGCATTGTGATGATACACGAATGGTGGGGGCTGAATGACAACATAAAGGAGATGGCAAGGCAGCTTGCTGCTGAAGGGTATGTCGTGCTGGCTGTTGACATGTTTGACGGCAAAGTGGGGAAAAATGCCACTGAGGCAAGGGAGTTCTCGACAAATGTGAGGAATAATCCCGCAAAGGCGATTGAAAATTTAAAGGCGGCAGTTAACTTCCTGAAAATCCAAAGCAATGTCAACAAGGATATCATCGCTTCAATGGGCTGGTGCTTCGGCGGGCAGTGGTCATTGCAGCTTGCGCTCAATGAGAAGCTGTCAGCGACTGTGATTTATTATGGCAGCCTTGAAACTGATTCTCAAAAGCTGGCTGTCATAAAATGGCCTGTTCTTGGAATTTTTGGCGCTCAGGATACTTCCATTCCTGTCGAGACTGTGAAGAAATTTGAAGCTGCATTGAATGAAGCCGGGGTTGAAAACGAAATCCATATCTATGAGGGCGTGGGGCATGCATTCGCCAATCCATCAGGCGCAAATTACGCGCCGGAGCAGACAAAGGACGCGTGGCAGAAGACACTGGAGTTTTTCAGGAGGAATCTGGATTCTTAGCGATGCAGTTGTCAGCTGATGAGAACAGATCATGGATTGTGCGATTCCAGGATGAATTCAAGCATCTGCCGGCTGCCCCTGTATAATACGCCGCCTGCTACTATCCCACCTGGTTTGGATACTACATAATCTATTATTTCACTTCTGGCGCTGGCTAGCGTGATCGGGACTTCTGCAACCCGGAGCATAGGCAAGTCATTTGGGTCATTTCCAAGGGCAACAGTATCGGAAATGCATGCCACAGAACCAGCTGGGCCAAGCCTGATCTGCCTGCCTTCCTTTTCCGCGATGTGCCTCATGTAGTTGCCCTTGCCCCCTCTGCTTGGATGAAAATCAACAGTGCCATCATGAACCGCCATTACTAAATCCGGAAAGACATCACTTTTCATCCAATACGCATCCATCAGCCTGCCGCTCAAATCTTCAGGAGGGATGCCACCATTCTTTTCTGCCCTGATTCTAACAGAAGCAAATCTGCCAAGATGCTCCGTGGTGAATCCCAATGCGCCCAGATAACCATCAAAATCCCATAACTGTCTTGAGGGGTCGCGTTGCGGATTACCATTATCATCGAGGTCGCCTGCCACCTCCCGAATATTCTCATCATACCACTCTCTGTCTACATTCCCCTCCCTGTCAGTAATTATGCACCCATTCTCCAAGCCGGCAGAATCGTAAGGCAGTATATCTCTGACGTTTAAGAAGCTTTGAAAGGCTCTCCCCGTCACCAGATGAAAGGAATTGCGCTCGCGAATTTCGTTAACCAATCGCGAAAGTTCCGGAGTGTAAAATCCCACCCCATGAGTATCATAAAAATTTTCAACGGGCTCATAAGAATACGGCAGCTTGTGCGAAAAAACTAAAGTGCCATCAATATCCGAAAAAATAAGTTTGTTTTGCATAGGCGTGAAAAGGCTATATAGTAATACTGTTTTGTTCTCTCTTTATATCTGCCATTTATTTCCACCTAAACCTGACTAAAATCCTTGTTTAATCACGAAAGACTCCAATGCGGCCACTGGTTATATATATCCGCTCTTGATATTATGCATATGTCTGCTTATGCCCTTAACAAAATATTCAGGCAATGTTTAAATAATGGACTCGCTTATTTTGGATAATATGGCAGCCCCACCTCTAGTCAGAGACAAGCCCCTGATACTGGTGGTTGATGATGAGCCAAATGTCAGAAAAGATCTCGGAAATTTTCTTGATGATTATCACTGTATTCCCCTCCCAGCCAGTAGTTTTGATGGGGCAGTAAGAATTTATGAAATGGGGGTTGTCCCGGATGGTGTTATAATAGATGTCAGGTTGGGGCAGGGTATTAGCGGGATTGACCTGATAAGCCGGCTAAATGAATTGGACGACCGCATTGGAATAGCCGTTCTGACAGGTCATCAAGATATTGAAGATGTAAAGGCTCTTGTTGGGGTGCAAAATGTTGTAAGATTCTTAACTAAACCTTATGAACGTGAGGA
>JACOZO010000073.1 GCA_016181325.1 Candidatus Woesearchaeota archaeon
ATATTCAAGTATGTCGCTGCCTTTTCTCACATTGACAAGCCCTTCCTCAAATATTTTCTGGGGGAACAGGACGTGCTTGTTCTTTGACAGCAGTTCCATTAGATTCGGGAGTATCCAGCTTCTTACAACTGAGTAGGTTTCTGACATGAATTCCTCGATCTCGACGGTCCCGGTATCGGAGATGCCCATTTTACCATATAAAAGATTTTTATTTGAAAGCATGGGGCTCATGGCTTCCTGGTAACCGAGCCCCACAAGGATTTCCCTCACCTTTAAAGTGAAACTCACAAAATCCGATGTCTTGCCTATTGTGAATGTCCTTAGAGGCTCTTCTTTTATCCGGTCATAGCCGTACATTATGCCGATATCCTCGACAATGTCGCAGGGATGCATTATGTCGTTTCTGTAGCTTGGTATTTCGATCTTAGAGCCCTTTACAGAATACTGTGCTTTTTCCAGCAATTCTTTTACTTCACCCTGTTTCAGCTCCAGGCCGAACAGTTTACTGATATATTTGTGGTTGAGGGATATTGATTCATTGAATAATTTCGGCGTTGCAGCGCTCCTTCCCGGATATTTCACATTTGCAGAAAAAATATTAAATCCCCTGTCGTACAGCGCATAGGCAAATATGTTTATGATAAGCAGCACGCTTCTTTCGTCAGTTCCCGTAACTTCCAGAAACAGGCTGTCATCGCCGACTTCCACCCTGCCGGTAAAATTGTTGGAGTTTATTATAGGGGGAAAGCTCAGTACCTCACCATTCTCGTCTGTCAGCACCGGGTATTTGCCGAACTCCCTCAATATAGGGCCGTATTCCTTGCCTTTCGGATGCTGCGCAATTATCTGCAAAAGGCTTAGCTTCCTGTCAGATTCCAGAGGGGCAAAGCTCACGGATTCAGGCTCTACTGCCTTGTAATATATCGGGAATTTAATCCGTTTGTAAGAGTACAGTCCGATGGAAGCCTTCTGCCTTTTCCTGCCGAAATTGTCTGCGAGCTTCTCCTGCAGCTGGATAAGCTGCTTAAGCATGTAATCATCTATTTTCCTGCCCTTTGCCGCAAATCCCCCTATGAATGGCCTGATGCCGCTTACAGACTTGTCAGCAATGATGTCATATTTGCTGGCATTGAGCTTTATCTGCGGCACTCCCTTGTTGATTCCGAGTATGCCTTTTATCAGCCTGGCAAAGCCTTCGACACTCCATAAGTAAGGCAGGTTAGTATCTCCAAAATCAATCTTGACCTCGCCGGAATCCTTATCATAATTTTCCATGTCGCCTTTGCCGTAGTGGGCGTATTCCTGCACTTTCCCGATGCCTAATTTCTTCCCAACCAGGTTTTCCAGGTCTTTCAGTGAAAAAGTTATTGTCGGCATTTTGTTTTGGTTTATTATTCTGCACGCTGCACAATCATTTGCGCATTCGCAGGTTTTTATTTCATCATTATTTTCAAATTTCAATGAAAACTTTTATTTTTACTTCCGTCGTTTTTCTTTAGCAAATGCTGCTTGAAAAACAACAGCCGCAGATTTATGCGGCTGTCCTTTCGCAATGATATTTGCTTAAGGCGAAAGGACGGAATTATCTATATTGAATTTATGGTTTATTTTATTAAAATTTTCAACGGTGATTCTGATTTATTGGCCGTAATTAAATGATTGCTTTCGCATTCCTCAAAAACCCCATATCGTGGCTGAATAGCTGCCTTATGTCATTTATTCCAAGCTTGAACATGGCAAGCCTGTCCAGGCCGACACCCCATGCTATCACAGGAACTTCTTTCCCTACAAGAGGCTTTACAAGCTCCGGCCTGAATATTCCGCTCCCCGCTAATTCTATCCACCCCATCTCGGGATGTTTTGCCTGCAGCTCGGCGCTCGGCTCCGTGAAAGGGAAATAGCTTGGCTTTATCCTTATTGTCTCGGTGTCTGCGAATTCCTCGGCGAACATCTTCAGCAGCCCCTTGAGGTGCCTGAAGTTGATGCCCTCTTCAATCACAAACCCTCCGACCTGGTTGAAATCTGGGAGGTGGGTCGCGTCAATGACATCATACCTGAAGCACCTTGCCATCTGGAAGTACTTGCCCGGAATATCAAGCTCTTTCGAGGCCAAAGTTCTCGCGGAGATTGAAGTGTCGTGTGTCCTGAGCATATGCCTATGGGTCCTCTGCACATCAAAATTGTACTGCCATCCCCTGCTGCCTGTGCCAAACCCGTTCTCGTGGGCATTCTTTACATTAGTAACCTTGTCCTTTGGCAGGTCCTTCGAGTATCTGGGCTCCTTCACATAATATCCCTGGTGGATGTCCCTTGCAGAATGGAACTGCGGCATGAAAAGCGCGTCCATGTCCCAGAAATCTGTTTCCACAGCAGGCCCGAACATCTCTTTGAACCCCAATGACAGGAATTTTGCCCTTACCTCGTCGAGAAATGCCCTGTAATGCTGCTTCCTGCCGCCGAAAATCGAAGGGACATTTACTTTTACGTCATACCTCCTGAATTTCTTGCCTTTCCATGAGCCGTCCTTGAGCATGGAAGATGTGAGCTTTTCAGCAAGATCCTGGCTCAGGGTCAGCTTTCCGATTTTCTTCCCGAGATCTGTTAAGGCAGCATGGAATGCCTTTACCTTGTCAACCCTGATTATCCTTTTTCTCTTCAACAGATTATCAAAGGCAAGCCTGTCCTCGTCTTTGAGTGTTTCCATCTCAAGCGGAAATTTTTTCCTGATGAATTTTTCTTCGGGAAAATCCTTTGAAAGCAGCGCCTTTCCGTTTGCGGTTATTGATACTGTCACCTGCTCTTTTTTCGCGATGTCTATTGCCGTTTTTGACCTCAATATGCCTAAGCAGACGCTGATTTCTTCATTTGAAAGCCCGGATCTCTCGGCTATCTGGGGAAGTGTCGACTTTTCTTTCAGTGCCTGCAGGAATTTCCTCTCGGGTATTCCCTTTTCGAGGTATAGTATGCCGTTCTCGTCAAGCTCCACCACGTCAGAGACGCTCTCTTTCAGCTCGGCAAGCTTTTTGTTCTGGAGCCACTGGAGCGCCCTCATCGCTTCAACTTCCTGCATTCCTGCCTGCCTGGCTATGTCCTTCAGCAAGCTTGCTTTTCCCA
>JACOZO010000106.1 GCA_016181325.1 Candidatus Woesearchaeota archaeon
AAGAATGTTTTTAAATATTGCTAAATGGAATCTTAAAACAATTAAATTTTTAAATCAAGGATGCTTATTGTATTATTACATGACCGTAAAAAACCAATTTAAAACAGCAGTACTGCTTGCCATGCTTACCGCATTGCTGCTCTTTGCAGGCAGCTTTTTCGGAAGGAATGGCCTGATATTTGCAGGTATATTTGTCGTCCTGATGAATTTCAGCTCTTATTGGTTTTCCCACAAGATAGTGCTTTGGATGTACAGGGCAAAGGAAGCAAAGGAAAAGGACTATCCTCAATTTTACAAGGTCGTAAAGGAAATCTCAAGATTGAGCAGCCTGCCCATGCCAAAGGTTTACGTGATTCCCACAAATTCACCTAACGCATTTGCAACCGGAAGAAACCCAAATAATGCGGCAGTTGCAGCAACAGAAGGCATACTCAAGATACTCGATGAAGGCGAGTTAAAAGGTGTGATTGCCCATGAGTTTGCCCACATAAAGAACCGGGACATATTGATTTCAACAGTTGCAGGGACAATCGCAGGAATCATATCCTACATGGGAAACATGCTTATGTGGTCCTCAATGTTCGGCTCTGATGACGACAATAGGGGCGGCGGAAACATGCTTGGCCTGATCCTGCTTGCCATAATAACGCCTATTGTCGCTTCATTGATACAGCTTGCAATCTCAAGAAGCAGGGAGTATATCGCTGACGAAACCGGCGCAAGATTCGTGAAAAACGGAAATTCGCTGGCAGACGCGCTGGAAAAGATTGAAAAGAACGTTGACATCAACCCAATGAGGCTTGGCAGCACTGCAACTGCGCATCTCTTCATAGCAAACCCGTTCAGGAACGCGAGTTTTCTTAACATGTTCATGACTCATCCCGCCACAAAGGAAAGGACAAGAAGATTAAGGGCAATGAAATTCTAGTCTTGGGGGATTACCTATATCCGGTATTCTGCTGCGACTTTCTTTTTCTCACCAAAACAAATATCTTGCCGGCAATGCCTACAATGAGCAATGCAATTCCTGTATTTAGTATCATGGAATTATAGGTCTTCAGTATCATGAGCATCACGACGCTGATGATGGCATCTGATGTAAATGAGAGCTGGCCTGACAGCACGCTCTCAAGCACAGGCGTCGTGTCAATCCCAATAAACGCATTGTAGGCGATTATTATTATGTAAGGAGCCAGTATGGTCATGGCTATGCCGAAGCATATCTTTGAAACCTCGACAAGGAATGCGGCCAAATCCCTTTCAAGGAAATACAGCAGGATAAACACAGCCGCAATTATTATTACTAGCGTGAAGATATTGTTCTTCATGAATTGGATGAATCTGTTGTACTTCTGGAACAGAGGATTGTCTATATTCTGCACGCCCCCAAATGACGATGTCAGCATGTTGGAGAAGAATTGCTCGCCCTTCAGCTTGCCTGCCTTGTAGTCCCTGCAGTTATTCTGGATTGCTTCAGTATCCACCGAAACCTTTGCCGAGCGCAGCTTCTGGCACTCCCTTTCAAGCTCTCCGGATTCCACTTTTGAGCAGGTTTCCTCCATTTCCTGTTCGTTCTTTACTGTCTTGCCCTGCTCCTTCAGGTTCCTGTATTCCTCGCAGCTGGCCTTGAAGGAATTCATCAGGGTCTGGTTGCTGCATATCTCGTTTGCAGTGACCGCATTCTCATCCTCCACAGAGCCGCAGCCCTTTTCCAGAAACTCAAGGGTCTTTTCTTTCGATGCCGGAGATGCAAATGTGTATATATCCTTGAAGCTCTCTGACAGGATCTTGTCAAAATCAGACGAAGTTGAAGAGAATATTATGCTGACTGCTATCAGCGTTATGATTGATTTTAAGAGCCATACAATGATATTTTTAAAGCCCATAATTAAAAATCAAGATATATAGAATATAAAGATTTCTTTAATTACCTGAATGAAATAGTATATCCAACAAGATTATTTAACAAATTTGACATTTTCCATATCTTTGAATTGGTTGTCGCCCGTTAAGAATGGAATCTTCATTTTTCTTGCTATTGTATATCCAATGCAGTCAGCATAAGATAAATTTTGCTTATAATGCTGCTTTCTGAAATCCATTGCCTCAATAATCATGGAATTGCTTATAGGAACTGCAAATTCTTCATACTTATTAAAGAGATCCATTGCCCTCTCTTTTGTATCAATGGCGAGCATTTGGTAGTATAATTCCATAAGATTTAGATGAGTTGTTACTATTTTGACGTCTTTGGTAAACTCCTGATAATTCGGATTTCCTATTATTACCTCGTAGAATGCATAGGTATCAAAAAAGAAACTCAGCATTTTACCAGCCGGATCTCGCCCTGTCCTTGAATTCCTGACCGGATATTTTTCTTTTCAGCACGCCAAAAGTGTCCGATATATCGCTGACCTTGACTATTTCAAACACTACTTTGCTGTTTGGCTTTATTTTTTCCTTTTGGGCGATATCTTTGGGAATAATAAATCCAACAGAGTCTCCCCATTTCCTTGCGATTGCTTCAAGCTCCATCTTAGCACCTTTATTTACGATTTAATTATATTTTAAATTAGATATAATAATATAATTAATATATAAATGTTTTGGTTATTGGGAATAAAAGAGATGTATAATTTATGGATTTATCATCAGCAAATTATATAAGCAGCTAAATTTTTAACCTTAAATATGGAAGAACAATCAATTTTGATACAAACATTTGGAAACTACCCGCTAATCAGGATATTTGGCTTCTTTATGTACTCACGGGACTTTGATTATCCAATAACTGAAATAGCTAAGAATGCTGATGTAAATTTCCAGACCCTGAAGAAGCTATGGCCAAAATTGGAGCAGGACAAGATTGTTGTTTCAACAAGAACGATGGCTGGCAGTGCCCTTTACAAGATTAACACCGGCAACCTAGTTGTTAAAAGCTGATTGAGCTGAACAGTTTCTTATGCCTGGGAATTTGCCGAAAAGACGGAGAAAAAGCAGGAAGTTGAGGTTTGAAGAAATGGCAAAAGCAATCCAAGCAACACCAGCATTAAAAGGAGAAGAAGTCAAGAAATTTATAGAATTGATGGTTAAGAGAGAATTCTCCAATGTCTAAGATAGACAAGAAACTTTATACGGATGTAGAAAAACATAGGGGGTATTTTGAGTTGTTTCTTGATTAATTAAGATTTATTTTCTCTTATATTTATCGTCTTTAGTTAAAACATGTAAGCCATCATTTACAAAATTTTCTTTTTCTTCTAATAAACTTTTTTTCTTTTCTTGATCAGAAGTTTCTTTTTCTATTTCATTTATGAATTTGATATTATTAGATATATCAATAATCTTTTGTTTTTTATACCAAATAATAATCCCAATTATAATTAAAATAAAACCAACTCCCCCTGGCAAAGTGTTTGTTATATTGCTTAAATTAATGTCGCTAGATTTTATACCTTGGGAAATTAGAATAGAAACACTGATAACTATCGCTATTAGACCAATACTAACTAAAAATTTATGAAAGTCATCAAATACAGGTTCAATTCCCATTTTGAATACAAATATAATACAATTTATATTTAATAATATCTATTTTTCAGTATATAGTTATATTAACTTATATATAAAAATATATCAATCACTCCCCTTATATTCCCCCTCAACCACATCCTTAATCTGCTTCGCCTTCACTTCCCCAATCTTCTCGACTTCCTGCAGCTCATATACAGAAGCATTGACAAGATTCTTTATCGACTTGAAGCGCTTAAGCAATGGCTTTGAAAGCGTCAGCCCGACTCCCGGCAAAGCCGAAACTAAATACTCCTGCTGCTCCTTCAAGGTCAATGGCTTCCTGTCTGCATGGGGGCTGAAATTGCTGCCTCCTGCTTCCTGCTCTCTCGATGCTATTATGCCGAACAGCGCAGACGTCTCTTTGGCATTCTTTGTCTGCAATACCGGAATCCCATAGCTGACCGCAATTGTCGCCAACATCCCCCTTATCGCATTGGGATGTATGTTCCTGACAGAAAATATGTCCTGCTCGCCTTCTATGACTATGATTGGCCTTTCAAAATTGTTCTTCAGGTCCTTAATCTGCTGCAATAATCTTCCGTCGAAAATGCTGTCGACGAAATCCCCGACTGTCTTGAATTCCACGCCGACCCTTTCGCTGAGCACATAATCCGCAGAATTCAGCGTTTTCAGCTTTATCACTATGTTGTCCGTGTCTGCAAGGCTCCTGATTACATTTGAGCTTTTTTCCCGGGGATCAGCATAGATGATTATTGAATTCTGGGCAAAGCTGTTTAAGTTCAGAGCAGGTTTTGGGGTTGAGGCAAACGCAAAATTCTGCTTGATTTTCTCAAGATTGCTGTGCATGCGCTTCTCCTTGTGGAACGCTGACCACTTGTAGCTCTCGTCCCTTGTGTTCTTTGCCATCAGTATTATTACCCTTCCCTTCTCATGCCTTCCTGTCCTTCCCCTCCTCTGTATGTGCCTTATCGCAGAAGGCAGAGGCTCGTAGAATATCACAATATCTACCTGGGGCACATCAAGCCCTTCCTCTCCTATTGATGTTGCCACAAGCACATTGAATAGTCCCTTCCTAAAGTCATCCATCATCTGCTTCTGCTCCTTCTGGCTCAATCCTGTTTCTCCTTTCTTCTGCTGCCCCACGAACATCCTTGCAGAAACTCCATTTATGGAATTCAGTTTTTTTGTTATATCCAATGCATTATCCCTGTACTGGTTGAAGACGATGAGCTTAGTCCCGGAATCCTTCTTCATCTCCCCATCCACAATCTTCTGCAGCTCGATGAGCTTCGGATGCTCTATACCCTTCTCGTTTAGGGCATGGACTTTCACAAAAGCCGACTTGAAATTATAGTCTGATACAATGTTCTTTATTGCCTTGGTCTTGGTCGAGACGGATTCCTCCATCAGCTTGCCAAAGTATTTGTGCAGCGCAGGCACTCCCTGTGTTTCAAGAAGCTCAAGGGCATGATATACCTTCATCAGTTCTGCAATTACGGAAATCGCAGTCATGGCATTAAAATCCTTGTCACCATTTGCGATGCTGCCCCTCAGCTGCCCCTGCAGGCCAAGAAGATCTTTTTTTGTGATGTAAGAAGTGTCATTTACCTTCAGGATGCCAAGGCCCTTCAGCTTCTCAAGCCTCGAGTCCAAAAACGTTGAAAGCAGCTTTTTTACGTCCAAAAAAATGGGCGGCAGCTCAACTTTCACCCATTCCATCACTATCTCATGTATGTACGGGCTCACATCAGGATCCTTGTCAGTCCTCACTTCAACTGCCTCGATAAACAGGTTCTGGCACACTTCCTTTATCTTGTCCATGTCGCTGCCCGGCGATGCTGTAAGCGCAAGTATCCTCGGGTATCTGGCATGCTTTATGTATTTCTTCGATACATAGCAATAAGAGTAATTCCCGGTTGCCCTGTGGGCTTCATCAACAACAAGCAGAGATATGTCCTCAATCGGCACATTTCCTGCTATCATGTCGTTCTCGATTGCCTGCGGCGTCGCAATTATCACCTGCGCATTTTTCCAGATTTCCTGCCTTTTCTCGGGGCTTATCTGCCCGGTAAGAAGTATAATCCTACCTTCATCAATGTCCAGATGCCTCCTGAAAGTCTCATAGTGCTGGTCAACCAAAGGCTTTGTGCACGCCAATACTAAAATCTTTGAGTTCGGATACTGCTTCAGCCTGTGCGCAGCCAGCAGGAAAGCTGATGAAGTCTTGCCCATGCCGGTAGGAAGGACCACAAGGGTGTTCTTGGAGATTGAAGTGTTAAGTATGGTCTCCTGATAGAGCCTTGGCTGGAAGTCTTTGATCATCGGATTAGGAGAATATTCTGGATAAATAATGCTTTTGGTTTTGAAGGCTCTGTTGAAAATGAATGCTGCAGCGCCTATTTTTCCTATAAAGCAACAACAGCCATATAAACCGAGCACTGTGGCGAGACAAGTTAAGTTGCTATCAAGGAAAAAAGGCACTTTAAAGGGGAATCAAGGAAGAATTTTTGATTTGTATTTTATCCTACAAAATAATAACGACAATCATTCCACAACAATCTGCAGGTCCGCCTTCTTCGTCCTTGAGCTTGGCCAGTAAGAAGTAACCTTAAAATCCTCATTCGGCACGAACTGCACAACTTTTGAATCTCCCGGATACACCTTGCCTGTTTCAAAATATTTGCTCTCAAACTCCAGCCCGTTGAAATAGACATTCTCTTTCCTGACTGTTATGTTCAGGTCGACCACCTGGTTTCTTTTTACATTGATTGAAGAAGGATAAAATCCGAAATCATCGGCTTCCGCATTTACAGGCTTTGGCTTCTGCAGCTCTTCACCCTCAGGGTCATTGACGGTCACTGCTATGCCTTCCCGTACCACTGGAACAATCGGAGTGCCGTCGCTTTTCCTCAGCTCTGCAACTATGGAATGCCTGCCACGGCCCGCATCCCTGAACACTACTTCAGTGTCCGCGCTTTTCTTCTCAATGCTGTCAAGCCAGACGTGTATGTATCCTGAGCCTTCCTTGACTGGAGCATTAGGCAGCTCTAACTTGAAATCAGACACTTCAAAGACTATCTTCACGTCTTTTCCATTGATCATTTCCAAATCTTTAGGGGAAATTATTTTAAGGGAAGGAGATTTGACAGCATTTGAGGATTCCTGCTTTATTTCCTGCCCGGCTGCCTCTTCTTCAGAAGACACATCTTCAGCAGAAACCTGGACTGTCTCTATTTTCGCGGCATCAGCTTCTCCTTCTTTTATCTCAGCATCCTGCCCGCTGCAGCCAGTTAAGAACAATAAGATTATGGCAGAAACAATAAATGCACATATTGTGATTTTGCCGGCCATTTTAGTAATATATCCATCCCTTTTCCAGCACATTGTATGTTATCAGCGAGCTTGCCACGAACAAGAGCAGGACGAGCTGCCTGCTTGCATCATACGCGCCTATTACATAGCCTATGATAAACCCTATTATTATCAGTATGTAGGGAAATCTGACTTTGTTTTTCCTCTCAAAGATGATCTTGCCAGCAGCCACGCCTGCCGCCGTTATTGTCATATAGCTGACAATGTTCGAGCGCACGACCACGGCCATTACTATGCCAAGCAGCATTATCAATATGAAGAAAATCTCCATCCAGTTCTCGAAATAGCTGCGTGCCATGTTACTTTGGTCCCTGCCACACCTTGTTTTCAAATGTTATGTAATAAGCCAGCCATAAAAGGACTGCAATCATGAATGAGCCTATAAGTGCCAGCAGTATGTTTATGTCAATTATGAGCAGTATTGCAGATGCAACTACAAAAGGCAGGAAGAACGCATACATCATCCTGCTGCCAAAGTATATCTTGCTGCCGTCTATGGGTGGTATCGGAAGCATGCTTGTGATTATATAGACCACATTGAATAATATGGCTTTTTCCAGCAGGGGCGTCGGAGCAAATACATGGATTATTTTCAGTATTATAACAAGGCTTATAGATGCCAGCGGCCCTGCCAGAGCAACCATTGCCTGGCCAATCTGGTTTATGCCGTACCTGAAGAATCCGAGCCTGTGCCCCGCCATGTGGTGCAGCACAAAATGGCTTGGCAGTATGATCCATATGTTGCCGTTTGTCACAAACGTTACCAATAATGTGGTTATAAGCCCTGATGGCAGCACTTTGTACTCTATCCTGTAGCCGATCAAAAGCCCCACAATCCTCTGGCCGGCGTCATGCACCATTATGGACAGCGCCGCAATCAGTATTGCATTGAAGAAATTGAAAAGCCCTGCCGATGCGTCAAACTTCTCAACGCCCCAGTCCTTGAATGATATTATAAATGCGATCACAATTATTGATGATACCAGGCCTACCAATTCCGAATTCGTGAAGGCATAGTACCTTCTTACCTTGTCCTTCAGGTCTATGATTTCTCCCATCAAGGCCCATTTTTGATTGCAGTTTATTTAAATATGTCGGAAATCGCCAAACCTGTTAATCTTGATAAATAGGCGATTTCCGATCATGATCAAAAATTTCCTCATGAATACACCAATTGAAATTTTTTACATGTCGGAAATATCCAATATAGTAAGTATTGATAAATCGGAGATTTTCGAGCACGCATGCCTCTTAAATTATGCACGAAAATAGAAAACTCTGGATGGACGAAGCGGAATCCAGAGTGGTCGGATTTTCATGATTTATAGAATCAAGCTACCTGTCGCTTTCAAAGTACATATAATCCACTCGGATATTGTCAGCTGTGCCATCAAGGCTTTCAACCCATGGGCCTATCCATGCAGCGCTGTTTGTCACTGGAATATTTGTTGATATATTTGCAACCTGCGTATTGTTGATGTAGAATACTGCAAATTGGCCCGAGTTGGGCGAAATTGTGAACGTGGCATAGCCGGAGCTTATCGGCCCTATCCCTGTATTGACCATCGTGCAGATTCCGGACATGCACGCAGTGGCAAACCAGTTACCATTGTTGCTCATATTAAAGAACAGGCCGCTATTTGCAGTCTGAAGGTTTTGCGATGTGGTTGTATTCAGCATTCCAACAGCAGTCCTATGCCCTGTTGTGGCTACCTGCTTCATTCTTATCTCAAATCTCCTTGCTTTGGAAACGTTGTACAATCCTGTTGTGGTTGTTGTAGTTGCGCCGAAAGAAACGCCGGCATCCCTCCCTGTTTGCGCATTTGTGGCAAAATTATGCACCCCTATAACGCCTGCGTCATTTATGTTTGACGTTTCCGTGCCAAGCTGCCCATAATCTCCGGTCGTAATGCTTGCAAAATCCTCATAGACAACAAGAACTTGATCCGGGTCCAGCACGCTATGGAAATCCGCCGAAACGTCCCCCGATACGACAATATCCCGGAAACTGCCCTTGTCAAAATTTGCGTCCGTGCCGTTTGACAGTGCATTTTTCAGGCTGGTTGTTCTTACAATTGTGCTGTTGTCAAGGGCTGCGCTGTCGTTATTGGCAAAATCCCATGAATCTGCCGTAGTTTCATATTGCTTTAAATCGCTGACCTGGGATTCTTTTATTGCTATTGGAGAACATGTCACATCCCCTTCCTCATTAAAGCCCGTAATCGTCGAGTTGCTGCCGCAATCATTCAAATCAAAGAAGTTGCTGCCGTCGCTATCCCGAATCCTGATTGTTTTGAGAGTCTCTGTGATAATTGACAGGCTTTCAACAGCCCCTGCAATAAATGCGCCGGCCCATCTCTTGACAGCGCTGCCCAGGAAATAGGTGTTAGTGACTGTTGGAAGCAAACTGGCGCTGAATTCTGAAACGGCACCGGGGCTGCTAACGGTAAAATAGTGTATGGCAGATACGCTGTTTGTGTTTGCCGCATTATCCCGGCATTTGTAGTAAATTGTGTAATTTGTTTCGTCAACCACTGTCAGATTGAAATGGAAATTCCTGCTGTCAGTCGTGTTCATTCTTATGCCGTCGCTTATCCCGAAACCGGGATCAGACAAATTCAGATAGCACTCAGCATCCTCATCGGTGCTTATATTGAGCCATGTCCAGCCTGTCCCTGATGATAATGAAGTCGAGTTCGCAGGATAAGCTATTGTTATTGCCGGAGGGGAAGTGTCAATACCTTCAATAATCAGGGGTTTTGTCTGTGTGCCTACCATTCCCTGATAGGTCAGATTCACAGTAACATTATAAGTTCCGGGTGTGGATAAAGAAGTTATCGTGACATTATAGTTTCCGGCTGAATCTGTTTTTGGCGGGGAATCGATAACCGGCGTGACATTCTGCAAGTATGGCGTTAAAGGGCTGTCATTCGTTTCCAAGTAGGCTATGTACTGAAAATACCTATTCTTGGGCGCTGGAATCAAAGAATCCTGTACGGTAAAATAGCTTAAGCTTGTGTTGTCCTGTCCGACCCAGTCTCCCCAGCTGCTGTTGTCATCATCTGATCTAACTTGGAATTTTATACTTGTTTGAGGTTCACCGGCATAATTCCAGTTTAATCTGACCCAGTTCACGCTTGTGTTTGCATCAAATATCCTTGAAGTAAAGTTTCCTGATGAGTAATAACCTGGTCCAATCCTAATCTTTCCCGCGTATCCTGTTGTTCCAGATGCGCCTGCAGCTCCGTCTCCTGCCCAGTCAGGGCCTATTCCTCCTGACCCTCCATTACCCCCGCCTCCACCACTAGCTGTGACATTTCCCCCCATATTTATTGCACTACTGGAAATAAAAATGCTCCCTCCACTGCCTCCATAACCTCCATTACCACCTCCACCTCCACCTGCAGTATAGTAATTTTGAGAGACTCCATCTTCTCCGTTTCCACCATCTCCGCCATCTCCACCGGAAGCTCCATTTGATTCTATATTCCCAAGAATATCAATTGATTGCCCATATACCATTATGATTCCGCCGCCGCTTCCCCCTGTTAATCCGCCGGATCCATCAACACCACCGCTTCCTGCAGCTCCAAAATCTCCATCTGCTTCTCCCCCTTTTCCTCCATCTGCAACTCCATCTAAATCAAAAGCGCCTCCCCCTCCGCCGCCGGCACCAGAGCTTGATCCTCCTCCAAGAGTTATCCTAGTAAAGTCATCTGTGGTATTTACAGGTAATGAATCAAAAGCTCTTCCTCCGCCTCCGCCGCCAGCAGCTCTATATGCTGCGCCTCCGCCACCACCTCCATAATATCCTGTTGTACTTCCTCCCCCTCCCCCATTTCTTCCAGATATAGAACACCCACTACCTCCTGTTGAGCCAGATGCATCACCTGTTGCACCTCCACAATCGCTATAACCATTAGCTCCTCCACCCCCTCCTCCAGCCCCATTGGCTCCGCCACCACCTCCGCCTCCATTTTGTCTGCTTGCCCCAGCTCCTCCAGCTCCTCCAATGCCTCCTCTATCTGCACTTCCACCATTCCCTCCTGTATTTCCACAACTCGTTCCAGAAGGTATACCTCCCCCTCCTCCGCCACCTGCAACTCCTGTTCCTGTACCTCCATCGGATCCGCAACCTCCTCCACTACCCCCACTTGGACCTCCACCAGCGCCTCCAGAGCCTGCAGTTGCAAGTCCACCATCTCCAGACCCTCCGCCACCACCACCGCTTCCCCCTCCTATTTTGGGACTTCCATAATATGTTTCAGGCATTCCTGTTCCTGTAACTCCGCCTCTAAATCCTGTTTGGCTTGCGTTTATTGCGCCTGTCGTGTTTATTGTGACGTCTCCGTTTGCCCTAAAGATTATTATCCCTCCCCTGTAGCCGTCCCACATCTTTGCTGCGATGCTTGCGCCGTTCCATACATTAACATTAGCGTAATTCTTAACGCTGACTATCTGAGTAACATTTGAAAGCGTAGTGTTAAACACGCCTGAATAGTAAGTCTTTTTGAGGGGCTTTGAGAGTGATATCATTGTTTCATTCGTGATGGCAATTCCTTTAATAAATTCATACTGGCCAACAATTGAAGTATCGTTTGCCTGCATCTGGATTACTAATAGTTCATTATCATTACTGAACTGAGAAGCATTGGAGACATAAATAGTTGTAGCACCGGCATCAAGCTTGATTGAAGTTACATAATCATAATTATTTATTATCGTGTTTAGGGAAGTCACATTAAGGTTCCCATCAGAGCCGTCCCCAAAGTCATAATCTAAGGTAACATTCCCTCCATCAGTTCTTGTTTGATTATATACTCCCATATCAAAATCAGCGCTGTTATCATCGGTAAAACCTGATAAGTCTGCCCCATCCAATATTACTTGTAAGACATTGTCCAGCCATACTTCAAAAGGAGTGCCATTCAGGTTGGTGCCATTTGTTAAGCCAATATGCCCTGAAACATCAAAGGGGGTTGAAGGGGCAACTGTTGACGGAGTCAATACCTCTGATATGGAAATATTCTCCA
>JACOZO010000107.1 GCA_016181325.1 Candidatus Woesearchaeota archaeon
GCTGGCATTGGTGATATTATAACGACCTGCGAAAGCAGGCATAGCAGGAATAGGTTTGTCGGCAGGAAGCTGGCTGCTGGAAAGAGTGTGGAAGACATAAAAGAAGAGATGAATGGGATGGTCGCAGAGGGTGTGACTGCCTGCAAGGCCGTTTATGAAATCGGCAAAAGAAAATGCATCAGGCTGCCTTTGACGAATCAGATATATAAAATAATTTATGAAAGGAAATCGCCTGGGAATGTTGTTGGGGATGTTTTAAAGATAATATGAAGGTTGTCTGTTGGGATGAATCTAAGGTGATTCAAGCAGAAAATCCAGTTATTGCTCTGTGAATGTTTCCAAGCTGTCTTGGATCTCGTCAGTTGGGCCTATCTTGCCTTTGTGCCTCAGGTATTCCCTTGCCATAATCCAAAACATCAGCCCAAGGCTCTTCTTGCCCTTATTGTTGCATGGAACAACAAAATCGACTTTATTACATAAGTTATTGGTGTCGCACAATGAGATAACAGGCACACCCATCCTCACAGCATCTTCTACAGCGTTCCTGTCAGGCCACGCGTCTGCCACCAAAAGGACTTTTATCTCAAAATAATTTTCCAGGTTGGGATTGGTCAGTATGCCTGGGGGGTATCTCCCCGCAAAAACCTTGCATCCAGTCACTTCGCCGAATTTGGTGACGGGCTTCCATCCATTTTCCCTTCTGCTGACTATCAACACATCCTTGGGGTCGTATTGGGCAAGAAAGTGCGCTGCAATGCCTATCCTTTCGTCTATTTTCTGCAGGTTAAGCACAGAAAGACCATCAGGCCTTGTCTTGTAGATGAAAGACTCCAGGTGCTTTGTCCTGAATTTTGTGCCTATATGTATTCCTGACTTGAGATATACCTCAGTAGGCACCAAAAACTTTTCTTTTGTAGTCATTTTATTATATTATTGCACAATTATATAGTCAGTTCAAGAACATGAACTGCATTTTTATTGCCTCAGCAGTAACGTGCAGATTTTGCACATTCGGCATTGAAATGACGAAAAGAAGTCGCATTTAAAAATGTTTCTCATTCAAATATATGATTAAAATTAATATAAATTAATGATAGTCAAAATCAAGTATGGTTTAATTAAATTATAATAAATAGGCTTACAAAAAAATCAAATATACTTGTTAAATTACCCCTACCTACCCCTTTGTTTCTTGTGGAACTACTCTTATTTTTTTGTTTGTTGTTATTATATTATATATTATTTTCTATATAGAAATTAATAATAATAAGAAAATATCAAATAATTTTATTCACAATCTCCAATAGAAATGAAGGGGTGGTGGTAATAGCAACTCTAATAGTTATTTTTAAAACTAGTATTCATAATCAACAAATCTTTATATACCTTAGTTTCATGTGGAATTTTCATGGCGAAGAGCAATTTGGGATCATATTTTGAAAATTTTCTGATTAAAGATTCTTTGTTCAGGAGCAAGCAGGCGCTGCAGACTAACTATGATCCGGAAGCCATACTTCATCGCGATGAGCAGATGCAGCAGATAGCTGACGTGCTGGCACCTTCATTAAGGATGGAAAAGCCCTCAAACCTTTTCTTGTACGGCAATACAGGAACTGGCAAGACATTGACCACAAAATATGCCACCTCAGAACTCGCATCTGTGGCAAAAAAACAGTCATTGGGGCTCAGGACAGTCTATATCAACTGCAAGCTCAAGAGGACTGCCGACACTGAATACAGGCTGATTGCCCAGCTGCTCCGCGACCTTGGAAGGGAAGTTCCTGCCACTGGATTGCCCACGGAAGAATTATACAAAATTCTCTTTAACATATTAAATAGCAGCAACGATGTCATAATACTTATTCTTGATGAAATAGATTATCTGGTGAACAAGATTGGTGACGGGTTTTTATACAACTTCACTAGGATGCACGAAAGCACAAACTCCAAAATCTCCATAATAGGGATTTCAAACGACCTCACTTTTATAGATAATGTAGATGCCAGGGTAAAATCATCATTGTCCGAGGAAGAGATAGTATTTCCCCCTTACAATGCATACCAGATACAAAACATACTGAGGGAAAGGGCAAAAGTGGCATTCAAGGAAGATGTGATAAGCCCGGGCGTGATAGAAAAATGCGCAGCGCATGCTGCAAGGGAGCACGGGGATGCAAGGAGGGCACTCGAGCTGCTGAGGGTTGCAGGCGAGATAGCTGAAAGGGCATCATCAAAGAAAATCCTGCTGGCCCACATTGACGAGGCGGAAAACAAGATTGATCGCGACAGGATATATGACGTTGTGTCAACACAGCCAAGGCAGTACCAACTCACCCTTTTCTCAATAATCTCGCTGGCATCGGCCAAGAAAGGCGCGATTTTTACCGGAGAAATCTACGATTTTTACAAAAGCCTGTGTGACAGGTTCAATGTGAGGCCCCTCACCCACAGGAGGATATCTGACATAATAGCGGAATATGACATGCTCGGCATCGTTAACGCAAAAATAATATCGAAAGGAAGATACGGCAGGACCAGGGAGATAACAATAAGCCTGCCAAAGGAATCCTTGGGCCGCCTGTCCCAATTTTTGGAAAAAGAGCTCGGATTATAGGCGTGACAATATGATGGAAGACTATCTGCCTAAAAAGAAAGAAATAGTGAATTTTTTCCTCAAAAAAGGCATACTCATAGAATCGAGCTTTCTGGATCAGATGGATGACGAGTCAAAAGTCTTAAAAGTCTATGACCTCGTGACGAATAAAAATGCAGAAGACCTGCTGGTCATGGGCAAGGATACTGAGGCGCTGCTATCCAGCCTCCAATTAGAAGGCATAAACTGGCTTGAGATGGAAAGGTCTAAGGTGCTGTCCGAGAAAGGCAAGAATGACAACCACGAAAGCCTCACCAGCCACCTGGCATCATTGGAGACAGCGAAACCGGAGAAGCCTGCTGATGAAAATAAAAACAGCCGCATAAAAATCCTATTCACATACAAAGAGGAAGTGAGGAAGAGGGAAACCCAGGATTTTGTCCAGTATTTCGGCAACAGGTACAAGTCCATAAGCGCCATTCTCAGGGGAAGGCAGGAGCTTGCAAATGCAACAAGCATAAGCCGCCTGCTGTCAAAAAAAGACAGGGAGAATGTGGCAATCATAGGCATGGTAAGCGGCAAGCAGACAACAAAGAACGGCAACCTCATGATTACCGTCGAGGACCTGACAGGCTCAATCAACGTGCTGGTGAACAAGAACAAGGGCGACCTGTTCAAATCCGCCGGCAGGCTCGTCATGGACGAAGTCATAGGCGTGTCAGGCGTCAACGGCGACAAGATAGTCTTTGCGAACAACATAATCTGGCCGGACATACCCCTAGCCGAAATTAAAAAATGCGACGAAGAGGCTTACTGCATATTCCTCTCAGACCTTCACGTGGGGTCGTCAAAATTTCTCCATGATGACTTCAATAAATTCCTGAAGTGGATAAACTGCGAGCTCGGCAACGAAGCCCAGCAGAACATAGCAAGGAACGTGAAGTACATCTTTATAGTGGGCGACATGGTAGACGGATGCGGCATATATCCCGAGCAGGACAAGGAGCTGGAAATCCCTGACATCTACGAGCAGTACAGGGAATGCGCAAGGCTGCTCAAGAAAATCCCCCCTCATATACCTTTGATATTGTGCCCGGGGAACCACGATGCCGTGAGAATCGCCGAGCCGCAGCCGCCGATGCAAAAGAGATTTTCAGCGCCGCTGTATGAGCTGGAGAATCTCACCATGGTCTCGAATCCTTCCCTGGTGAACATCCACTCCAGCCCGGATTTCGCGGGGTTTGACGTGCTGATATACCACGGATACTCATTCGACCATTTCGTGGCTGAAGTTGATTACCTCAGGAATAACGGGGGATATGACCGGGCCGACCTTATCATGAAGTTCCTGCTACAGAGAAGGCACCTTGCCCCGACGCACACTTCGACGCTGTACATTCCCGACGTACGGAAGGATTTCCTTGCCATAGAAAAAGTGCCTGACTTTTTTGTCAGTGGCCACATACACAAGTCAATAACAGCCAATTACAGGAATGTCACAATGATATGCGGGAGCTGCTGGCAGAGCAAGACGGCGTTCCAGGAGAAAGTCGGGCACAATCCGGAGCCAAGCAGGGTCCCGATTGTAAATTTAAAGACGCGGGAAGTTAAGATACTAAAATTTGGGCAGTAAAATGGAGCACTTGGACAGGTATTTCAGTGAAATCTCGGAAAAGATTGAGAGAAGCTACATCATAGGCAACAAGGCAAGGTCCCAGGGCTATGACCCCGAGCTGAAGGTAGCCATTCCGCTGGCCAAGACCATGGCAGAGCGTGTAGAGGGACTTGTCAGCGCCTCATGGCCCGACATTATGGACAAGGGAATACCTCAAAGAATCTACGAGCTGGAAAGGGAACATGGAAAGCTCGACTGGAGGGTGGCATTCAAAATATCACTTGAGGTGGCGCAGCAGAAATTCTGCAAGTTCGACTCGCAGATCAAGGCAATGGAAGTGGGGATAAGGGTAGGCATCGCTTACCTGACCCTCGGCATCGTATCTTCCCCCCTTGAGGGCTTTGTTGAGCTGAAAATCAAGAAAAGGCACGACAACAAGGAATACTTCTGCCTGATGTATTCCGGGCCTATAAGGAGTGCCGGGGGAACTGCAGGCGCCGTCTCAGTCATAGTCGCCGACTATATCAGGAAGCACATGGGCTATGACCTGTATGATCCTGACGAGAGGGAGATAAGGAGAACGGTCACGGAGCTCTACGATTATCATGAAAGGATAACCAACCTGCAGTATCTTCCGAGCGAGAGGGAGATAAGGTTTCTTGTCAAGAACCTTCCAGTCCAGGTCGACGGCGATCCTTCAGAAAAGATAGAGGTGTCAAATTACAAGGACCTGGAGAGGATAGAAACCAACAGGATACGGAACGGGGTGTGCCTCATAATAGGCGAGTGCGTCGCCCAGAAGGCATCCAAAGTATGGTCAAACATCAAGAAATGGAAGGATGAATTCGGCCTTGGGCACTGGGAATTCATGAAGGAATTTGTGGAGCTGCAGAAGGAGATAAAGTCCGCTGAAAAAGCCCCAAAGGCAAAAGATGCCCTGCTTCCGGTCTATACTTATATCCAGGATATGATCTCCGGAAGGCCCGTGCTTACCCATCCTTTAAGGGCAGGCGGCTTCAGGCTGAGGTATGGAAAATGCAGAACATCCGGCTATTCTGCAGCCTCGATACACCCTTCCACAATGCACGTCCTCAACAAATTCATCGCTGTCGGAACACAGCTGAAGCTTGAGAGGCCCGGAAAAGCAGCATCCATGACCATATGCGACACCATTGAAGGGCCGATAGTGAAGACCCTAAACGGGGATGTTGTATTTGTAAGCTCGGAAAGCAAGGCAAAAGAGATTGCAAGCAATGTCTCCGAGATATTATTCCTTGGAGACATACTTATCAGCTATGGGGATTTTGCAAACAGGGCGCATCCTCTGGTGCCATGCGGCTACTGCGAGGAATGGTGGTCGCTTGAAGTCGAGGAATCAATGGCGTCAGCGCTGGGCTCTTCGGATTTCCATAAGCTGTCGGAATCCATAGGGGCTGATGAATCTGAAATTGAAAAATCCGTGAAGGAATATCTTCATCACAAGCCTTCTGCCGACACTGCAATAAAAATATCCGAATTCCTCAGGGTTCCGCTGCATCCTAGGTACACATATCACTGGAGCACGATATCAAAAGAGCATCTTATGGGGCTGTATCAATGGCTCGGAAGCGCCTCTATAGAAAAATCTGACGGGAAAATCTCTAAAATCGTGGCGCGCAATGCAGAGCAGAAAAGAACGATGGAGCTGCTCGGCATCCCTCACAGGCTGATAAACAATGAGTATGTCATAGTAGAAGGCGACGATGCGCAGGCCCTTGCGGCTTCCTTGGGGTTGGAATCAAGGAACGGAACGGCACCCGATTTCCTTGGCTCGGACATGGGGACGCTCGAGGCCGTAAACCGGCTGTCAAAGGTGAGGCTCAGGGACAAATCCGGCACTTTCATAGGGGCAAGGATGGGCAGGCCAGAGAAAGGCAAGATACGAAAGCTGGACGGCGACCCTCACACGCTGTTTCCTGTGGGTGAAGAAGGCGGCAAAATGAGGTCTTTCGTGGCCGCCATTGAGCACGGGAAAATAAGCTCGGATTTTCCCCTGTTCTTCTGCAATACCTGCAATTCCCAGACCATATTCCAGAGATGCATCAAATGCGGCTCTGCCACCGAGCCGAGATATCACTGCAAGACCTGCGGCATCATAAAGACAGAAAAGTGCGGGCACGGGACTGCGCTGAATTTCTGCCGCCAGGACATAGACATCAGGGATTATTTCAATTCTGCCATGAGCAGGCTGAAAATGCAGGTGCACCCCGACCTCATAAAGGGCGTGAGGGGCACATCCAACAAAAGGCATATGCCTGAAAATTTCATGAAAGGCATAATCAGGGCAAAGCACGACGTATACGTCAACAAGGACGGCACCACAAGATATGACATGACCCAGCTTCCCATAACCCATTTCAGGCCCAAGGAGATAGGAACTGGCATTGATAGACTGAAGGAGATGGGCTACCTCATGGACATACACGGCAAAGAGCTGGCTTCAGAAGACCAGCTGCTTGAGATTCTCCCGCAGGACATAATACTGCCGTCATGCCTTGACGCCCCTGAGCCTGGTGCCGACAAGATATTCCACCGCGTGGCGTCATTCATAGACGAGCTGCTGGAAAAGATGTACGGCCTTGAGCCTTATTATAAAGTGAATACGGGAGGGGACCTGGCAGGAGAGTTATTCCTCATACTCGCGCCCCACACGTCGGCAGGCATAGTCGGCAGGCTAGTAGGCTTCTCAAAAACCCAGTGCTTCTATGCCCACCCCATGATGCACGCTGCCACAAGGAGGGACTGCGACGGCGACGAGGCCTCGGCAACACTTTTGATGGACGCCCTCCTTAACTTCTCAAGGGAATTCCTGCCCAATTCGCGCGGCTCGACCCAGGACGCCCCTTTAGTACTGACCTCAAAAATACTGCCGACAGAAGTCGACGACATGCTTTTTGATGTTGATGTTTCCTGGAGATATCCTCTTGAATTCTACAAGGCGTGCATGGAATTCAGGCAGCCTTCCAAAGTCCCTGTCGAGAGGTTTGCGTCGAGATTAAACACGAAGAACCACTACACGGACTTCGGATTTACCCACGACGTGTCAAACATCAATGCCGGCGTCAGATGCTCTTCCTACAAGACCCTTCCTTCCATGGAGGACAAGCTCAAGGGCCAGATGGAGCTGGCAGACAAGATACGGGCTGTTGACGCTTCCGATGTCGCCAGGCTTGTGATCGAGAAGCACCTGATAAGGGACATCAAGGGCAATTTAAGGAAATTTTCAACCCAGCAGTTCAGGTGCAGCAAGTGCAATGAAAAATTCCGAAGGCCACCATTGGCCGGGGTATGCACCAAGTGCAGCGGAAGGATAATATTCACAGTGACAGAAGGCTCCATAGTAAAATACCTGGAGCCTGCGTTGTCCCTTGCAGACAAATACAACCTGCCATCCTATCTCAAGCAGACACTGGACCTTGTCAAGGAGCACGTCGATTCCATATTCGGCAAGGAAAGCGAGAGGCAGGAAGGCCTTGGGAGATGGTTTGGGTAGCACAATCAAAGAAAAATGCACTGCGTATAAGGCACGTTATCCGCTATAATGGCGTCCTTCTCCAGTATGAGGTTCATCTTGAGCGCCATTTCCACGGATTCCCTGCCTATGAACATCGCCACGAAAGCCTTATCCACTGCCTTCCTTATCCAATCAGCATCACGCTCAGTTCCCCTGTAGAAATTGGAAGTCAGATCAAGCTGCAGCTTTCCCTGCTCTATCCTTCTGCCGATAAGCCCGCTGTCGCATATTGTCAGAATTCTTCTCCCATCATAGGCCTTATGGATATTCACTATCATCTGCCGCATTTGGCATGCATATATGTTTCATATACATTTTAAATCTTTGACTTCACCACGTTCTTTGCGCCGCACGCCTGGCATTTTATGTAGTGTATGTTCTCGCTCTGCTCTATCTTTGTATCCGGCTTGCCGCACTCTGGGCACAGCACGAATTCAATTGCATATTTCCTCACTTTGTCGTTTATCCTTGATGCAGGAACCTTTGTCCCCATTATGAGCGCGCCGCTCTTCTTGATTTCGCCGGGAGTGGCAAGCTCTTTAAGCACAAACTTAAGCAGGTGGTCAACTTCCCTTCCAAGCGTGGAGGCTATCTGCAGGAAATTGCTTATTATTGTCCTGTTTCCCTGCACATGGCCCATCACCTTTGGGATCTCGAACCTGTCCCTGATCTGGACCACTTCAGGAAGCCCCTTCCTGGTCTCTTCAAGCATTTCCTTGTAGCTTTTCATGATTGCCGGTAAGCGAGCTCATTATTTAAGGGTTTCTTTTGCCGGGTTGCATTGAAAAGACTCACATTCGCTCGGGTTGCCATCAGGCTCGGCTTGAACGTATAGCGGCTGGCGGACATTCCCCATCAACTGGTTACACTCGGTTGACATGCAAAGAGGGTTTCGCTTCGCTCAAGCCCTCCAATTTATTTTCTTTTGGTAAATCTTTTCTTTGCCGACTTGAAAAGGAGGCGAAAGAAAACACACGAAAATCGGAGATTTTCGGTGTCCTGAAATGCCCAGAAGCATTTCGTGAGGTTTGGGACGTCCCCTTTGTCCGCTTTATGTTCAACTAAAAAGCCTCGCAATATAGATGGCAACCTGTACTTTTCAATGCGACCTTTTGCCGCCCATTCAAAAAATATATAAACCAAGGTAACAAAAATTGATTAATGGTGCTGGAGTCAATAATATCCCCGGAAAAGGCCGAGAACAAGCCATGGGAAACATTCTTCATAGGGTTTGCCTATATGACGATTGCCATAGTCCTGTCGCTATGGATTTTTGAGGATGAGGCAAGCATGGTCATGGTATTCCTGGTAGTCATCGCGTCAATACCCCTTGTCTATAACACAATGAACTTTGAGGAGAGCAAGGACATGCTAATCAGCAAGGAATCTTCATTGCTGAAAGAGCACAACAAGGCGGTGTCCTTCCTGATGTTCCTGTTCCTGGGCACCACCGCGGCATCCGTGCTGTTCTATGTGTTGCTTCCCGCAGACACCGTGAATACCCTGTTCGAAAAGCAGAGCAGCACAATAGAGAAAATAAACAAAAGGATTTCAGGGAATTTTTCGTCCAGCGCGGCGGCATTGGTGGAGATATTCTTCAACAACCTGAAAGTCCTGATATTCTCAATCCTGTTCTCATTCATATACGGCACAGGGGCGATATTCATCCTGACATGGAACTCTACAGTCATAGCAGCAGCCATAGGCAACACAATAAGGACAAAATTGAGCAGCCTGATATCCTCGATGGGACTGACCCACATAGCCAGCTACTTCCATACAATATCCTACGGGCTGCTGAAATACTCCGTGCACGGGATACCGGAGATCATGTCATATTTCTACGGCGGCCTGGCAGGCGGGATATTGTCAACGGCAATAATAAGAAAGCATTACAAGACAGACCTGTTCAACCATATAATGCTGGATTTTTTTGAAATACTTCTTCTGTCACTGGCATTCCTTGGCGTAGCCGCATTCCTGGAAGTATACATAACGCCGCTTCTGTTCTGAAACGCCCGGCGAGCCACTATTTTCCATCACTCCAAGACCTTAAGCCTTCCAGGGCTGACCTCAAAAATATCCCCTTTTTTCAGCATGAGGTCTATTCTGAGCCTTGCATCCTTCATCTTGTCCGCAAGCTTCATTATGCCCTCCAAAGGAACACCATTCCCAATATCAAGAGAGCGTATGGCGGCAACAATGTCCCCATTCGTGAGCATCTCCTTACTGGCCTCGGCTCCTGATTTGGCAGAATCCTTAATTCCTTTGCCACCTATCTCAAGCTCTTTGGCCCTGACCTTGATCCATAATGGGTCTATCTTTCTTGTTATGTCTGCGGCTATGTATGCATCGTCGTTAAAATCACCTGTCCTGCCAATGACAACAACAGAGTCCCCTACATTAAACCCACTCAAAACCCCATTGCGGAAATTCCTTACAATGATTTTGTCTTTGCCGTCGTCCATCACAAAGGCAGTCTGCATGCTGCTGTCCTCATTCAGCGCCACTACAGTTCCCATCACATTCACCCTGCCTTGGAGTTTCTTGCCGAGAACGCTGCCTAATGAAGCTATTAGCGCAGCATCCCCTGCCCTGATGCCAGCGGCCCTTGCATCAGATCCTTGATATGAATCCGCGTTTTGGCTCAAATACATCACCCGAGCGCCTCAGTTTTTCCAGCGCCTCTTCAACCTTGTCGTCATCAATGCCCTTTTCCCTGGCACCGGCAACAATGGCCTCAATTGGTATCAGCTTATTGAATTTCTGCTCGAGTTCTGCCAGAACGTCTTTCACGGTAAGAATATAGCTTCTCTGGGAGGCGCCTATTCCCGTGGCTATCCTGTCAATATCGAGCCTGCCGGTCTCCTTGTCAAAGCCCACCTGCATCAGGCAGTATTCAAGAAGACCTATCGCACGCCTTGCATCCTTCTTCGTGACTTCATTGGACAGCCTGAGCCTCGCCGATGCCTCGCTCATCCTTACAAGGGCCTCGAGCTGCCTTGCGGATATCGGGATTGCCTTTACATTGCCATCTGTCATGCCGCTCATCCTCATCTTCAGGTAAAACTCATGTATTTCACTTACTGCGGCAGGCGAGAGCTTCGGGCGTATCTTTTGCTTTGCATAGCCTATATATTTCCTGAGAATCTCAGTGGATATTTCCGGCTCTATCAAATCAGGCTCCTGGTGCAGGCTAAGTATATGCTTCGCCATCTTTTCATCCCTTGCTTCGTCGGGAACATCCAGTATCGGAAAAATCAGGTCAAACCTGTTTATAAGCGTCGGCGGCAGGTCAATCTGGTTTGCAATTATATCATACTTGTCAAATCTTCCAAGCTTGGGATTTGCCGCTGCAAGCACAGTAGTCCTTGATATCAGCGTGGCCTGTATGTTGGCCTTTGATATGCTGACTGTCTGATTCTCAAGCGCCTCGTGCATCGCAGACCTGTCCTCATTTGACATCTTGTCCATCATACCTCCCCTTTGGGGCTATGGTCGCAATCCTTTTCAGGAGCGCCGACTTTACGCCGCCTGGATCCCCAACAAGCAGCACGTGTATGTCCCCCCTGCTTACCACCTTATCCTTCCTTACTTTCCTCAGCCCGCCTACAAGCTGTATCAGCAAGGACTCCTTGATTTTCTCATAGCCGTAAATGGAAGGGGACAGGGATTCCACAAGCCGCTCAACGCACCTCTTGTCCCTGGCTATGTCCAAGATCTGCCTTTCTTCATCTTCCGATATGTCCAGCTCATAAAATGTTTCCTCTATCGTGTCAACATAATTTGCCTCGAGCATCAGGTCGAATCTCGTAGATCTCACCCCGTTCCTCGCTATTATCGGTATTTCCTTGAGAATCCCAACAACAGTCACCCTGTTGCCCGGACTGATCTTTCGCTCGCTCAAAGGGCTTACCAAGTCGTCTTTCAGAAACACATTAATCCTTTTTGGCTGCTCGCCGCCCCCAAGGCTTTCGGTCAGCTCTTCAAGAACAAGTCCCTGCGCATCCACAAGCTCCTTGCTCAGCAGGAGAAATTTCCCCTTCCTGCCGCAGCCGCATTTAGTCGGCTCCTTGAAGCTCTCGTCAAGCTGCAAAATATTCATGATGTTACTGCAGCTCGGGCACTCAAACCTGGCGGAAGTCACCCGCGGCCTCACGTCTGACTTCTGCCTGACGACACCTTCAATCTGCATCAGCTTGCCTATGTACCTGCTCCTGATATCCTTGATGAAGACAGCATTGCTGCCGGGTATATTCTTGAAACGTATCCTGAAGTCAGGCACCTCATGCCCAAGGTCAAACTGCTTTATCGAAGCCTCTGAGGCCTTCATCACGTCTTCAGGGAATTCCAGAAGATCTGCAGCCAGCTCAGGGTCAAATTTTGAAAGCTCGGCAAAATCAATGGCTAAGAACTTATTCCCTTTCCTTATGTTCTCCAGAAGCTGAGGATAGTAGTTCAGCTCGATGAACTCCTGAAACCTCTTTATCTGCTCAATTGCGTCCATTACGTCACCCTTTTTGCCCCTGCCGGGCAATTCCAGCCTTGCAGCTAAAAATCAAAACAGTAAAAAGTAAATATAATCTTGGACACAAATAATTAATTCAAAATGCTTTGTGTCCTCCTGACATAGTTGGCGGATTATTGATCAATTATTTATGTCCGCCACTATATCATCAAGCCTTAACTTTCTTCAAATTCTCGATTAACTTGTCAAGGGCAATATGGACTTCTTTCTCGCTCTTGGTGCCAGTGCAAACTATCTTCCCGTTGCTGAAAAGCAAAAACGTTGAATTAAAAGGCTTTGCGGCGTTAATCCTCAGCTTGTACACAAGCCCTGGAAACTGCTCCGGCTCGTATTCTGTATTCTCAAGCTTCATAGCCAATGTATTGAGGTTAAGATCCATCCCAACGCTGCCTGAAGCGACTATGTTCTGGACCTTTATCTCGGGCTTTACAGTTATCTTGATGTTAATCTTTTCAAGGCTCTTTATGATCTTCTTGATGCTTTCCTCAACCTTGTCAAGCGTCCTTGCGCCGGTGCAAACAACTTTGCCGGAACTGAATATCAAGGCTGATGTCTTCGGCTCTTTAATCCTTATGACAAGCCCGGGAAACTGCTCAGGGTTATATTCTGTATTGCTTAAGGTAGCTGCCATTTTCTCAAGAGGTATGTCATGCTCAAGAGAAGTTGAAACTACAATATTAACAACATGAACGTCCCGCTTAGTGCTTTCTTTCTTTGTCATAATTCCTCCCCCACGCCTTAATTAATATATGATAATCTATGCCTGTTTATAAATCTTATTTATAAATGGTTTATAAACTTAAATCCAAGCCAGAGAAATATTAACTAAAAATTAACATTACTGGCTATTTTTATTAATAATATTAACTAAAAATTAACATTAATCGGAAGCTTTACTGATAATTTTATCAATGGCGGCTAATTAATTGCAAATCCTATAACAATAAGCCAGCAATACACGCCTAAAATGTTCACAGACATAGTTTTTCCGGAAAACAATGAACGGGATTTCCTCAGCTTAGCGGAGCATCTTGGCATCACGGCAACACTTTGTTATCCCTATGGCAGACTTCCCCCAAACAGCGGCAATTGCGCTGTGCTGGCAGATTCAAACAGGATAGGCAAGATAAGAAATGGCGCAGGGATCCTACTGTGCAATTCAAGCAGCAGGGAAGTTTTTGAAAGCCGCAGGCCTGTGCATATTTTCGGCATGGAACTCTTTCCAAGGAATGATTCCATGCATACAAGGCATTCAGGCATGAACCATATCCTGGCTGCATCAGCGCATGAAAACGGCCATACAATATGCTTCTCGCCGGCAACTCTGCAGTCCTCCAATAACCCGGGGTTCTCTGTGGTCTTGGGAAGGATGATGCAGAATGTCACTTTGTGCAGAAAATTCAAAATCAGGATGAAGCTGGCAAGCCTTGCAGGCAGCCCCTACAAGATCCGGGCTGAAAAAGAAATGGAAAGTTTCGGGATGTTTCTTGGAATGAGCAGAAAAGAGGCAAAAGAAGCATTAAGCTTCGCCTAAATTAATTCTCCTGCTCTTGCTTATGAAATTCAGGATTTTGCCGCCCTTTACTTTTCCTGTCCCTAAAAAATCCCTGCCCCGCTTCAATATAACAAATCCTTTGCAGCCGGTTTCCTTGCTGATATCCTCACCCCTGAATAGCCTTAAGGATTCTTCATCATCCAGTTCAACGACATTCCTTGTCGCATCCGGGCCAATGAGCTGGCTGCCTTCTATGCTCAGCCTGATTTCCCCTTCAAGCATTTCCGCAAAATACATGCCGATTGAGTTAGGCCTTATCCTGCCTAATTCCACGCCTGAGATCTCCCTGTTTACCGCGAAAATCCTGTTCTTTGTGTTAATAAGAAATGCATAATCCGGCTTGCATCTCCTTTGTCTCTTTAGCATTCATGATCTTAAGCTCGGGCATTATACACCCCACATGGGATTGCCGCGCCTCATCATCTCGGCTATTTCCCTCAGAAGCTCTTTTTCCTCACCTGACAGGTATTTCTTAAGGGTCCTGAGCTTCTTGAAATGCTCTTCAGGCACAAATGAGTAAAGTATTGTATCTTCATGCACCTGCCTTCCGACACTGACATTGGTAAGTGATACAGCTGCCTGCGAGCCCTTCTCAATTTTTCCCACGTTTTCCTGCTCTTTCTCTATTGACTTTACGCTTGTGATTGCAGCGCCGTCATTTTTCATAAGACTCATCCCTGTCTTAAGGCTGCCACCCATCACCTCAACACCGACGACAGCAGGATTGCTCTGC
>JACOZO010000098.1 GCA_016181325.1 Candidatus Woesearchaeota archaeon
GCTGGCTGCTGTAAATGATAAAGCCGCAGTATTCTGGTAATTTACCTTAAGTCTGTAAGACATAAAGAAGCTTATGAAAAACATAACCACAAAATAGATGAATAAAGGCATTGCTATTCTTAGAACATCAAAAGGCAGTTCAACAATATATTTTCCTTTGAGGGAGAACATTATAACAATTGTAAAAAGCAGAGCAACTAAAGTTAATGGTGCTATTTTTGGATGAAATTTATGCTCATACCACTCTTTGCCCCTAAACTTAATCAGGCTGTACCTTGTCATAATGCCTGCCAAAAATGGGATTCCTAAATAAATGAAAACACTTTTTGCTATCCCCCAAATGGTAATGTTCACAGCAAAGCCCTGTAGCCCTATTAATGGCAGCAGGAAAGTTATGAAAATAAAGGCGTATATCGGATAAAAAATTATCTGGAATAAAGAATTTAGCCCGACCAATGCAGCAGCATATTCTGTATGCCCCCCTGCCAGCTCGTTCCAGACTAAGACCATTGCTATGCATCTTGCAATCCCTATCAAAATAAGTCCAACCATAAAATGGGGATAATCTCTCAAAAATAGTATTGCTAGTAAAAACATTAATAATGGCCCGACAATCCAATTCTGGACAAGGGACAAAACCAGCACTTTTACGTCTTTGAAGATATTGCCAACTTCCTCGTACTTTACCTTTGCCAAAGGCGGGTACATCATAAGTATCAATCCGACTGCAATGGGCACAGAAGTTGTTCCTATACTTAATCCAGTAATTGCATTTGAGATAGGTGGGAAAAAATAGCCTAACCATATTCCAAGTGCCATCGCAATGAATATCCATAGTGTAAGATATTTATCTATTGTTGACAGACTTTTACCTTTTTCCATTCAAACTCACCCTTACTATAACCTAATGATTTGAAAATATTAAAAATTCTTTTATCCTTTATTGTGTAAATAATCATTTTCCCGTCTCTTCTATATTTTATGATGCCCCATTTCTGCAATTTGGCGAGATTCATAGAAGTATTAGGCTGTGTTCTTTTTATTAAAGATGGAATTTCACACGCACAGTATTCTCCATTAATAAGAATCTCTAAAATTCTAAATTTTGTCTCTTCCCCCAATGCCTTGAACAATAGCAAAGTACTTTTATGTTGCATATATTCATATCAATAGGTGTTGATATATAAATATTACCTTCTCCTACGCAACCAGCAGATACTGGTAGTATATCATATAAATCCCCGATGCTATGAATATAACGGCGCTTGCTTTCTTGAAATAGGGCAGATATCTGTCAAGGGCGCCCAATACAAAGTGCCTTGCCCCGAATGTCGCTGCGGTGAGCAGGAGCATCATGGAGCTTATTCCGATGATGTATGCCAGTATGATGTATATCCCATTCAGCAGCGTTGATGCAATGCCCTGGACGGCTATGGAAAGGAATATGGGAAAGACGCAGCCAAGGGAGCCTATTGCATAAGCAATTCCGAACAGATAAATCCCTAATTTTTCATTTTTCCTGACCAAATTTATCTTTGGCAGCTGGAAGTATGAAATATTTTTCCCCAGAAGCATCGCAAAGCCGATAATAATAAGGATTATGCCCGTGATTACCGCAATCCACGGGATGAACTGCTTTATGAACTGGCCTACTGCCAATACGCCGAAGCCCGCCAGCCCGAATACTGTGAGGAAACCTAGGCTTGCAATCACACCAAATGCCAATCCCTCCAAGAGATTTCCCAAAAAGTATTTTTTAGCCTTTGATTTATTTGAAAGATAATATGAGACATAGCCCGGCAGGATTGCGAAGCTGCAGGGGGCGAAGAACGCAACCAATCCTGCAATAAATGCAAAATAAATGAATCCTGTGTCAAGCATCTTAAGCCCTGTCTCTCATTTACCCGTTCACTGCCAGACTGCCAGTATCGAGCCAGTCACAAGCAGGCTGAAAAGGTTGTATGCGTTGTTGAGGAACCACAGCTTCATGGGCTTGTTCTCCCACAAGACGCCGCCGATGGACACTGTCGCTATGAAGCCCAGCCACAGCCAGAACCCTGCCTGCATGCCGTCAGAGACTGTTGTTGATTCGGTATATGCTATGAAATGCGCCAGCACAAAGCTCATGACCAATGTGCTTACGAATGCAGCAAGATACAACTTTGCCATTCCCTTCTGCTTTGGCTTGCCAGTGGATTTCTTGTCCATGCCGGACAGCTTAGCCCACAAATTGCCGAACAGCACAGGGGAATACCACAATGCCCCAATCACCATGTTCACGATTGCAGCGATATCTCGAAATGAACTATAATGAAGGATATAAATAATTAATGAAAATTGTTATGCCCTTCAAATATAATAGAGGCAGATTATTTATTAAAAATATATGTCCTCTATTATACTTTGTCCATGTTGCACCCCTTAAAAACACCACTTGGAATTTAAACTATTTAAACTTAATTGGCAAGCATCCCATCAAGCAATACCTCCCACTGCTTCTCGTTGAATGCGCCCGAACCCTTGTAGAGCAGAATGCCGTCTTTGTCCAGCGCGTATTTCGTTGTTGTGCTCAGTATCCTGTAGTCGGACAGGACTTTTGCATTTCCTTCTGCAAACCTGATGCCATTGATGCCAAGCTTATCTGCATATTCCCTTATCATGGCAATATCCTCTGTAGTGTCCAGGTCAATAGCGACATAGTTGATTTTATCGGCGTATTCCGGATAGATTTTTTTTGCGACTGCAAAATCCTCTGCGCAGGAAGGGCACCATGTCGCCCAGAAAAACAGCAGCGTTGGCTTCCCCTGCTCTTTCAGCTGGCTCAATGTCAAAGTGCTTCCGTCAATGGTTTTCACTTCAAAATCAGGAGGGATGTTCCCTTTTTCTATGCCTGCAACTGCGGCTTTGACAGGCATATCCTGCTGTTGGCCATTGTTTAAGCATGACGACAAGGCAATTGACAACAGTGCCAGCATCATAAGAAATGCAGATGCCCGATAGTTTATCTTTCCTTCCATCTTGCCACCTCATGAATCTATCATCAAGTCCAATAACTTTCTCCACTCATCCTCTTCCAATGCACCGTAGCCCGAATACACTATTTTACCATCCTTGTTTATTCCATACTTGGTCGTTGTCTTTGTCACATAATAATCCTTTAAAATGCCGGCTTTTCCCGGTGCAAACATCATTGACTGCAGTTCAGGATATTTCTTTTTGTATTCTTCCAGTATGGCCGCGTCTTCCTGAGGATCGATGCTTATTGACAAAAATGCAATCCTGTTTTCATAGTCCTTGTAGACTTTTGACAGCTCTTTATAGTCCTCTGCGCAAAAGGGGCACCATGTCGCCATGAAATAGACAAGTATGGGCTTCTGCTGCTTTGCAAAATCGCTTAAGGTTATGCTTTTTCCTTCTGCAGTTATTGTGAAGTCAGGCGGAATGCTGCCTCTGCCAAGGCCGTATTTCTCAAGGCTAACTGGACCTGATGTGTCGACTTTTTCTGATTTGGTTTGAGTGATGCTTGCAGGCAGATAAATACTGTAATAAGTCAGGAGTGCCGCTATTGCTATGAGAAACATAAACAGAACTACACTTGATACATTCTTATACATCGCGATTTTACCTTTACAAATTTTGTAAAGCTTAAGTATTTAAATATTATGTTTAGTTAGGCTTTGTGTATAAAGTCTTCGAATAGCCTTACTTCCATGGGTTAGATTTCACTAACAACATAAGTATAATTTAAAATATTTGGTAGTAGGTTTTTATCATTTAAGGGAAACAGTTTTCGATCCTCTAATTACTAAGATCTTCGTCCTGCTTT
>JACOZO010000101.1 GCA_016181325.1 Candidatus Woesearchaeota archaeon
CCTCCGCATACCTTCTTTGAATTGGCGCATATACCACTTTGCTTATCAGCATTCGGAGCCGTGAGGCTTTCGTCAGTCTGGCTGTTGCAGTTGTCATCTATCCCATTGCATGATTCAGATGCTCCTGGATTTATTCCTGCTGCAGTTTCTCCTGTGTCTCTGCAGTCAGCGCTGTTTGACACAAAGCCCAAAGGCGGGCTGCAATCGCTTGCAGTAATGGCGGGATCACCATAGCCATCTGCATCATCATCCCTGTAATAAGTGCTCATAGAACCGCCGCAGATGCTGCAGATTATTTCATGCCTGCCTGCGTCATCATCATTGCAGTCTATGTTGCTGAAATAGCCGTCATTGTCATTGTCAATCTCTGCATCCGATTGGATAACTGCAGAATGCCGGAGGCCGCTGATTTTATACCTTCCCCCAGCATACTCGCATTTATAGCCATTCACATCAATGCCGTTGCATGAAACAAATGTTTCTGACTCCCCTCCGCATTCCTGCGATACTTCATTGACAGACAGGACTTCGGCATCTTTCACGCATACCCCTCGGCTGTTTGAATCAATGTTGTCAATATAAACCGATTTTGTCTTTTCTTCCGGAAGCTCGATACCTGAAACCACCAAAAATCCCTTGTCGGCATCATCTTCCTGCTTTGTAATTGCTATGTTGTTCAACTGAAGATTTGACTCGGCAAGATTCACCTTGAACTCAATTATGGGCTTGTTTTCCTCAACAAATACCACCTCAGATTCTGCTTCCTGCTCCTGTCCTTCATTCTGCTCAGGAGACTGCTGGCTTTCATCTGGCATCGGGGTGGCAGGCTCATTGGCGGCAGGGTCGCTGTTGTCAACCCGCAATTTAAGCTCCCTGACGTTTGTCTCTACAGCTTCAACAGTCCCCTCTATCCCATCCTGCTCATTGGATATTCCGTCTCCATCCAGATCATCATCCACGCAGTCTGCAATGCTGTCGCTGTCATAATCCCCGAAACCCTCATTGTTCCGGCCGTCGCAGTTGTTGTCTGCGTTATCACACAGCTCAATGCCGCCGGGGTTGATTGCCGGATTAGTTTCATCGCAGTCAGTGCTATAAATAACATAGCCTGAAGGGGCAGCGCATGACTTGGCCGTCAAGGCGGCATTCCCGTAGCCATCGCTGTCAGCATCCTGATAGAATACCGGCGCTGACTCGTCAACATTCCCGTCGCAGTCATTGTCTATTCCGTCACAGCTTATTTCTGAATCTTGGTAGCCAGATATTTGCGCATAATCCGGCTCCAGCCATCTGCTCACGCCTCCGCATACCTTCTTTGAATTGGCGCATATACCACTTTGCTTATCAGCATTCGGAGCCGTGAGGCTTTCGTCAGTCTGGCTGTTGCAGTTGTCATCTGCTCCATTGCAGGATTCAGATGCTCCTGGATTTATTCCTGCTGCAGTTTCTCCTGTGTCTCCGCAGTCATTATTGTCAGAAATATATCCTGATGGGGCGGAGCAATCAAGGATTGTATCCGCGGGATCGCCATAAGTGTCGCCATCAGCGTCCCTGTAATAAGTGCTCTTTGAGCCTCCGCAGATGCCGCAGATTATTTCGTGAACTGCTGGATTATCGTCATTGCAGTCATTGCTGTTTGCTACAAATCCTTCCGGCGCAGAACATGCCTGCTTGGAGGTGCTTAACGCCCCAAATGTGTCAGCATCGCTATCCTGATAGAATGTGCCCTGTACACCTTCATCCACACTGCCGTCGCAGTCATTGTCTGTCAGATCGCAGCCGGATTCTTCCTGCTGGTACTGGCTTCCGTAATCGCATTGTGTCCATTGTCCGTTCTCAAAATACTGCCATGCCCCCCTGCATACGCCTTCCTGCAGCTGGCATAGCCTTGCAGGCGGCTCATTCCCGGCGTAGCCCAGGCTTACAGGAGCATGCGCCCTGTATGTAAACACAAGATTATAGAAATTGGAAAGCAATGATATTATGTTGCCTATGCTGTCATACCCGTATTCCATGTCATAATCAAGCTGTCCTGCCGGATTCTCTTTCACAGCCCTTGTGAGCCTGTCAAGGTCGTCATATCCGAACCTTTCTGTCTTGGTGCTCACCGCATCGTTTATCTCAATGATGTTGTCCTTGTTGTCAAATTTGTAATTCAGCTCCTGCTTATCTCCTGTCTTGATTTGCCTTAATTTATAGTTGATATTGTCATAAGTGAATTGGGTCGCAAGTGAATTCTGGAATTCTTTTCTCACTGGACTGCCTGCCTCATTGTAATCAATATTTCTTATAATCCCATCCATGCTTTCCAGGCTTCCCTGATTATTGTAGCTGTAAGCCACTGACTGCCCGTTTGGAAGTGTCTTTGACAGCACCCTGTCCATTGCATCATAGGCATAAGCGGTTTTAAACGATATCCCATCAATTACCGACTCTTCCTCAACAACCCTTAATCTCTGGTCGTACCTGTAGCCTTTTGCTATATCCGGGGTTTGAATTGATGTCAAAACTCCAATCGGATCATCATAAGTGTAGGTTATAATGCTGCTTCCGGCAATTTTTCTTTTTATCCTGCCAAGCCCGTCGTACTCCAGTGCTATTGAATTGCCTTTGCTGTCAGCCTGCCTGATTAAGTTGCCATTGGCGTCGTACTCGTATTGCCATATCCCCAAGTCAGGATCTTCCAGTCTCGTTTTTCTTCCAAGGGTATCATAGGAATATCTTATTTTGTTTCCCTGATTATCCGCAATTTCTATCAAGTTTGATGCAGCATCATAAGAATAGCCTGTTGCATAGGTTTCATCATTGTTGTATTCCTTAATTGTTATAATATTGCCATAGGCATCTTTTGCAGAGTCCTTCCTGTTGCTGTTTTCGTCATCTGCATTCGTTGTCCAATGGTCGTATGCAATATTAACTTCCGTGCCGTCGGTGTTCCTTATCTTTGTCTGCCTGTCAAGGGTGTCATAGGAATATGTTCTTTTGGCAATAGCGCCATTTGGCTCCGAATATACGGAAGAGCCGGCATAATATGGATTGCTTTCATGCGATAATCTGCCTACATTGTCGTAATAAATGTCATTTGCGATAAATTGTGAATTTTCAGCCTCACGTTTTGCCTGCATCAAATTGCCGAATCCATCATAATAGTAAAAGCTGTCCAAAGTCCCGGCTTCATTCTCTTTCTGCCTCACTATCGTCCTTTCCGGCGCAGAGCCGTCGAACTCATAGGCAAATTCTGCTGTAGGGGATTCTGCTGAATCATACGGCCTGATCTCTTTAATCCTTCTTCCGAATGCATCATATGCATATTCGGTTTTGTAGCCGTTTGGATCAATCTCAGCAGTGAGGCTCCCTGTAACTATGTCATACTCGTAGCTTGATTGCTGGCTTTTGGCATTAATGGCCATTATGACAAACCTGCCTGTCTGGTCGTATTCATACCTTGTCTCATAACCGTTTGCGTCTGTCTCCAAAACTAAGTTGCCATATGAGTCATATCCATATGTCTGGACTGGATTATTGCCGCCCTGCAGCCAGTATTCTTCCCTTACAAG
>JACOZO010000067.1 GCA_016181325.1 Candidatus Woesearchaeota archaeon
ACCCCGGCAGATACGACTTCAGATTAAAGAGAGATGGATTAAGTTTGGCTGAATTGCTGAATGATGAGGCATTGATGGTTTTGGATGTGGGGTGTTATGTAGGATTCGAGACCACCATGATGACATCTTCATACCTCTCTCATTATTTTGTCGGAATGGATATTAACCCCGATAATGTGAGAACTGCAAGGTCAGGAAGATGGTCATTGTACACAGATCTTGAATGCTATGGAAGATTATGGACACGGGAAACTATTGATGAAAGAATATTTGAGTCTGATGACCGCACTATCGCAGTGCGCAACATTCCTAGAAACCTTAAATTTATTGTTGGAGATTATGATAATATGCCTTTTAGACGCAAAACTTTCGATATTATATTTTTCCTGCATTGTGGTAATGGATACGCTACGCGGAATGACAGGTTAAATGGTGTAATGGGCCATGAGGTGAGTCATAAGGCTCTTCCAATATTAAAGCCAGGGGGCATGCTGATTACGGACAGTGCAGTGATTAGAAAATGATTATTGCCGCTTCCTTGCATAAACCACGAACTCAAACTCCTTGTGGTCCTCTTTTTTCTCAATATTCCATTCGCTTTCATCGAATTCCGGGAAAAAAGTGTCGCCTTCATAGTCATGCTTGACAAAAGAAAGGTACATCCTGTCGGCATGCCTGACCCCTTCCTTGAATATGCCGTGCCCGCCTATGATGTAGATGTCCTTTCCGAACTCCTTGGCTTTTTCTATGCCTTCCTTCAATGTGGGAAACACATGGACCCCAGACGCTGGCTTCATTGTCGCGCTTATCACGATATTTACCTTGTTGGGCAGCGGCTTCCTTCCTGCAGGCAATGAGTCCCACGTCTTCCTGCCCATTATCACGACCTGGCCCCTTGTAAAAGCCCTGAACTTCTCCATTTCCTCGGGAATGTCCCACGGCAGCGTGTTGTCTTTCCCGATAACTCTTCCTTTTTTTGTCATTGCAGCAATTATTATGATGCTCATACCGCCACCTCAAACTTAATCAGGGGAAGGGGATTATAGCCTTCCAGCTCAAAATCCTCAAACTTCAGTTCATGCAGCGGCTTGTCGGCAATCTTTATCCCCGGCAGCTTTCTCGGCTCCCTTTTAAGCTGCTCCTTCAATCCCTCGATATGGTTCTCATAGATATGGGCGTCAATTATGGTATGCCCGAATTCACCTGGCAAATAGCCCGTTTCCTTCGCCATCATCATTGTAAGGAGGGAATAACAGGCAAGATTGAATGGGATGCCCAATGCCACGTCGCCGGAGCGCTGGGTCAAATGGCAGTTCAATTTATCCCCTATCACGTTGAAGCAGAAAGTGTAATGGCACGGAGGCAGCCTGCTTTCCGCCGCATTTCCGGGGTGCCATGCGCTTACCACCATTCTCCTGAGATTGGGCATCGCGGGATTTTTCTTTATTTCCTTTAAAGTGTCAATGACATACTGTATCTGGTCAAAAACCCTCTGTCCTGTCCCCTCGTCAATTCTTGTCCATTTCCTGCCCCAGTTCTCGCCGTCAAGCCCCTTCTCCGGCATTGGGTATCTCCTCCAGAACCTGCCGTAAGCAGTTTCAAGCCTTCCCTCGGCATCAGCCCACGCATCCCATATCTTCGTGGCTTTTCTCAGGTTCTTTATGTGCTCTTCCCCTGAAAGGTACCACAGCAGCTCATGGAGCATCGAATTAAAGTACATCTTTTTTGTCGTCAGCAGTGGATAGCCTTCCTGCAGATCCACCTTGTAGAAATAAGCGAAGCAGCTCAAGGTCGCAACACCTGTCCTGTTGACCTTCCTGACACCATTCTCGAGAACGTGCTTTACCATATCAAGATAGACTTTCATAAACAAAGCGGCATTTACCGAACAATAAAAAGATTTCTATGTGAAGCAATATTTATATACTTTCAGTTTGAATTGAAAAACATGGAAAAATTGCTCAGGTATATTGGAATAATAGTCTCTTTTGGCATAATCCTTTTCATGTTCATGGTCATTGCTGACGCTGTCTCAACTTTCCCGACAGGCTATGCAGTTGCGCATTTCGACAGGTCGGGCAGCTGCGAGGATTCATGCGGTGAAAAGTTATATTCCTCAGAAAGAAACTGCCGTTGCGATGAAGCGTGCATCACTAATGGGGATTGCTGCTTTGACTATAAGAAATTCTGCGATTAGGCTGCGTGCCTCTTATGTAGTACGTGGGCAAAAAAGTCATACCCATTCCATAGGCTGCTCCTGAGTGTTGCTATGGGACTCAATTCAACAGGAGACCAAATTGCATTTATCCAATAATAGCCTTGATCCGAGCCCCTCCATGCAAAATTATCACGGGCATTAAAGGGGATTGAGATATTGGAAACAGTTATTTCACCACCATACCTCATAAATGTAATTTCATAATCCACTTCCTCACCTTCCCGATGAGGAAATCGAAAGCCCAAAGTCACCATTCCATTTTCAGAAGCTAATCTTTCGTATCTTTGAATTCTCGTGTATCTTTCGTAGGGGTCTAGGCCATCAATGTTAAAGTCTTTCACTGCAGCTCTTTCCCATTTCCCGGGCTGCAATTGCACAGACAATTTTCTTGCGTCCTCCTCTTTTAAAAAATCATCAATAACCTGAGAGAAAAACTTATATCTGTGATAACTCGGTGGAACCTGCATGATTCTGGCATATGCCTTGGTGGGCGACGGTTTCCACCCACGTCTTCCAATGGCGCTATCCTCTTCTACCCTCAGCTGGCTTGCTCTTTCCGCCCACATCCTATAACCATTTCTAGTACGGGGGCTGATAGCATCCTGTCCCACAAGCTCTTCCAAGCCCGATCCACTATCTACAGTTTCAAGTATAGCTTCGGCATGCCCCCTCATCGCCCTCTTCATTTCAGCGTAGTATCTAGGCTTTACCTGCTCAATCTCTATTAATCTCCTGTCCAGCATTTTATCGTCAATGTCAGAGGAATTTCAAACATTTATAAACTTTACTATTATGACGTCTCTCTAGAGTAGTCAAAAATATGCCGACATATGGGGAGTTTCATTCCAATTTTCAATCCCGTTTCCAATCAAGCAACTCTGATGACCTAAAATCAAGCCCCCGATTTGCAAATTTCCGAAGGAATATTTGCTTTCTTTTTTCTGGCCCGGTAACTTCGTTGCAAGAAGGGAAAAGAAGAAACAAGAACGTAAGGGGAATCAATTTAAAAAATTAAATTGTTGGAAATTCCCCGCTTGCGGCGAATGGGTTTATAAAACCAATTAAACCAAACATTTATGGGAATTTACAACATTAAAAATACCCCGCCCCTTGGGGCGATTGGGATTTTTATTTTCAAAAAAATATCGCCTTATAATCCTCGAAGATACTTTCTTAAATCAAAAACTTAATAAACCTGCAAAACAAGTTGATTCTGGAATGAAAACCGGCTATACAGTACACGACTGCATGACCACAAAGCCTGTTTCCGTGACTACGCAGACGTCCATACAGGAATGCGCGAAGACAATGAAAAACAATCATGTCGGTGCGCTCGTCGTGAAAGACGGCGGAAAGGCGCTTGGCATCCTGACAGAGCAGGACATTGTCAGGAAGGCGATTGCGCAGGGCAAGAATCCACTGTCCATGAAAGTCTCGGAATTGATGGAGCACCAGGGAAAGCAGCTCATTACGATAGCGCCCGGGGACGACATCTACGATGCCCTCATAACGATGAGGGATTACAACATCAGGCACCTGCCGGTGATAGACAACGGCTCCATGATCGGCCTGCTCACGCTCAAGGACATACTGAAGATAGAGCCCCAGCTTTTCGAGCTTATTGTCGAGAAGTTCGAGATAAAGGAGGCCGGAAGAAAGATGCCCCAGAAGCCCGTGCCTACTGAGGGCATATGCGAGGCCTGCGGGGAATATGCTGAAAAAATAAAGACGGTGAGGAATTCTCTATTATGCAGCGCCTGCGCTGCGGAACAGGCCTGACGGCAAACACGATGATGGCTGAATCTGCTCAAAGTGGTGCGGTGATGATGGACATCAAGAAGGAAATTCATTCTAACCAGATAGTCCTCTCAATACTCTCGAATTATTATTACAATGAGTCGCTTCTCAAGGTGCTTAAGGGAATAGGCGACAAGAAAATATGCTACGTGGCACTCAACAAGACTGCGGACTCCCTGATAAAGAGCTTCCGGGCCAACGGCATAGGCACCGACAACATATTTTTCATCGATGCCGTCACAAGGCCCGCAGTGCCTGGCAAGCCAAGCCTCAATTCCATCCTGGTCTCGTCCCCATATGCGCTCACTGAGCTGGGCATTGCAATCTCGGAAATCCTGAAGTCAAAGGCATTTGAGTTTGTGGTGTTTGACTCGCTATCAACATTGAACATCTACCAGCAGGAAAACAAGTCTGCTGCAAGCAAGTTCACGTCCCATATCATAAACAAGATACGGAATCATGGCCACAAGGGAGTATTCACATGCCTGGAGAATGATGCGGATTCGGAGCTTGTGAAAAAATCCCTGATGTATGTGGACAAGGTGCTTGACATAAGGGACATGAAGGAAGAAATCCAGAAGCAGACTGCGAAGAATGCCTCTGCAGCCGCGCTTGTCGTCATTGGGCTTGCCGCATTCTCCATCCTAATGCGCCCGTCCAGCCCCACTGCAATGGCCATTGCTGAAAGGAACAGCATCGGAAGCATGCTCAACCCTGCAACTGTGCTGCTGTTGCTGGCAGCCATGCTTGCATTGGCGATTGGCATTGTCCGCAGGCTTTCAAGGCAGCCTGATGCAATAGGCATGGTGTTAAATAAGCTGCCTATGGAAAGAATAGGGAAGATTGCCGGAATAAAGAATCCAAAGGCTTTAAGAAAGCAGTTCAGGGACAGGATAAACGGCTGGCTTGATTCCCTCAAGTAAAAGAACATAAAACTCCTGAATCTTAATCCAGACATACCATGGCAGAACCAGTAAAAAACAGGGGGATTGGCGCGATTTTAAAATCCGGCTCCGTTTACCTGATAAGCATATTGGTGCTGGCTGCCCATTTTCTGGTGTTCTTCTTCGTGGAGATAAAAAACCTGAGGAATGATTCGATACTTGCCCCATTCATGTCCACGGTTATACTCGCGTCCATGGTGCTCATAATGGGCATCCTCACGGTGATGCCCGGCTTCACGCTCTACGTCGGCAGGACATTGACAGCCGCTTCTGTGATAATAATACTGAGCAAAATTGCCCATCTCGCTGCTGTCAGGTACGATGCAGCCGTGTTTGACATGTCCATAGTGATAGAGCTTCTCATCGGGTTTGCCTCTTTCCTGTACGGCCGTGAGCTGATCAGGCGCTCAAGGGAAGTTCAGGCTGGTTAAGTGGATATGGCAGTCGGGATAAAATTCAGTAGCCAATTTTTATCAACTGTTTAGCTTTCTGAAGTTAATATAACTCAATCCGTCGCTTCGCGACATAAGAGACTCAATAAATTGGCGAGGCGGAGCGTGTGGCAGACAGCGACGCCTCGCACTAGAATTGCCGGAGGCGGATTGAATATTAATGATAAAAAGCTTCAGATTAGTGAATTATTGCGGTTTTGGCGCAAATTTAGGTTTAAGCTTTTCCCCTAGAACACAAACGACAGCAGTTTATTTGCAACATTCTGGACGATTAGGTACAGTGTTATGGACACGCCCACAAAGATTGGGACGTACTTGATGCCGCTCTTTACATTCCCGTTTTTTATGGTGGAAATCATCATGGCGGAGAATGTGGAAGTTGTCGCCAGGGAGACTATTGCAAATATCTTGAAATCCGAAGGGGTTATGCCGACGTCACCGAAGGCAAGCGGCAGCCCTGATGCCACTGTTGCCTTTGAAACCGTCCCCAAAACGCTTGACAAGTCCCGTATGACGTTTATCAGTGCCCCTGATAGCGCAAACAGGAAAGGCGCGGCGACTATCGAGGCAAAGGTGATGAATATCGTGTAGGCAGTCACGTTTGACGACATTTCCTGGAACATGAGCTTCTGCTCCTGTATGTTGATTGCAATCCTGTTTAGCAGGTCCCCAACTTCGCCGCCTGACTCAAGCCCTTCGATGAGCAGGTTGATGGACCTCTTCAGCATCGTTGAATCATATTTTCCGGCAAATCTCCTCAATGCAACTTTAAGGTCGACGCCCGACATCGTGTCCTTTGCAACCGACTCTATCTCCTTTGCCAATACCCCGAATCTCGGCCTTACCGCATACCACAATGCCTTGTCAATTGTCATGCCTGCCTTGATGTTTGATGAAGTCAGCTGGAGAAAATCCGGAAATACGTCCTCGACGCGCTGCTTTCTCCTGAAAGTCTGGAGGTCAAGGGTGAAATAGAAGAACATCCACAATCCAAACAGGATTACCACGAACACAAGCACCCACAGGACTATCACTGAGGCGAATACCGTGGTCCATGTTATGCCTAGTGTTGTGGAGAAATGATATATCAGATAGGCGGAAAACAGCAGGTTTATTGCCAGCGCTATGTTGAATATCTTTCTTGTCAGGTGCTCAGGCTCCGTGTCGACGCCGGCCTTCTGCAGGTAGAACTTAAGCTGCTGCCTCCTTCTCTGCACCCTTTCGCTTTTTTCATGGACATCCCGGATCTGCTTTTTCAGGTTCGCTATCTTTCCGAGGTTTTTTCCGCCCTTGACGCCTGCTTCATCCGCTTCATCCTTCTTGGGCGCCTCATTCGCGGCATCCTGCCCCGGACCTTTTTTTTTGAAGATATTCCTTAAATCAAACATGCTTATTGCTCCTCATGCCTATGCCGATGGGCGCTAAAACTCCACGGCTGGCCTTGAAAATTTCACTAAAGATATGAACATGAACTGGACAACGCCTATCATCGAGGCAAGCAGCAGCAATACTGCCAGGTTGAGCTGGAATTTGAGGAAGCTGGACATTATCACTAGCATTGTTACGCCGAGTGACGGCAGGATGACTGATATTATCATGTAGAACATTGAAAGCGGCGTAAGCTTCTTGCCGTACTGGTTGACTTTTATCTGCTGATCCTTGGTTATCTGGTCAAGCACGGAATTCAGGGACTTGTCGATGTTCGAGCCTGTCCTTATGGAGTTTATTATCTGCCAGAGGATCTTCCTGAAATCGTCTGACGGCACGACCTCGACAGCCTCATTCAGCGCGTCCTCCATGCTTGTGCCGAGGCTTATCTTGTCTGTGATCTCCCTGAAATATGCACCTATTACCTCGTAATTCTTCGCCACGTTGACCATGGCATCATACAATGATATTCCTGACTCAAGCTCTATGACAAGAAACCTGCCTGCAAACACTACCTCCCTGCTTATCTCCTTCTCCCTTTTTGATATCTTGATGTCAGGAAGCCTCATCATATAAGAGAACATCGCGAAGAATATTATCGGCGGAACAATGAACAGCACCCCCTTTAGGAGATTCAGCTTCGATAACACGAGAAATATGAAGACAACCGTGCCTGTGGTCAGGTAGAAAGCCGAGAGGAATGTGCGCTTGATGAATTCCTCAGGGGAATAGTTGAGCCCCGCCTGCTTGAGCTTCGGCTTCAGGTACGGCGCGCTTTTCGCAATCTTCTGGAATAGGATGCCTGCCATTTCACATCGTCAAGGTCTTGTTGCCCCTTACGGCCTTCATGAGGGAGTCCTGGTTCGTGTAGTATTCGGCCATTACCCTGCCTACGGTGTCAACAGTGTCTATTTTCTGCTTTACCATCCACCTGAGCACTGCTTCCTTGTCCTGCAGCGACCTGTTAAGCTCGTTCTTTGTAAAGCCGGTGAATATCTCTATGGAATTCAGGAGTGTCTTTGACTTTGCGACCTGCAGCAGCGCATCTTTCCTTATGTCAAGCTGCATCAGGACGTTGAAGCTTGAATCCGGCAAAATCTCAGCTACCTGGAATGTCCTCCTCAAGCCAGTTCTTCTGTTCCTGTACTGGACCACTATCATTGAGATGGCCGGCAGCAGCGATTTCGGTATCTCTATGGGCGGGTTTATCAGCCTGTTTATGGTCTCCAGCGTGTCGTTTGCGTGGACTGTCGCGTAAACTGAATGGCCAGTGTGAATCGCCTCGAACAGCACCTCTGCTTCCCTCTTCCTTCTTATCTCTCCGACTATTATCCTGTCCGGCCTCATCCTCAGCGAGTTCACAAGCAGGTCAAGCATCGAGACTTCGCCTTTTCCCTCTGGATTAGGGAGCCTGGTTATAAGCGAGACCCAGTGCAGGAATTTCGGGAGCTGTATCTCCCTTGTGTCCTCTATGCTTATTATCCTCTGGTTTGGCGGGAAGAAATTTGACACCACGTTGAGCATTGACGTCTTGCCTGTTGCCGTGCCCCCTGAAATCAGCGTTGACAGCTCATACTGCACGCCAAGCCATATTAGGGCGGCAGCGCCGGGTGAAATTGTCTTGCTGTTCAGGAAATCAGTTATTGTCAGCGGCTTGGCAGTGAATTTTCTGAGGGTTATGGTATTCCCGTGTATTGAGATCGGCTCGAGAGTGGCATTGACCCTGTCCCCTGTAGGCAGGTGGGCGTCCATCAGCGGCTCGAGTATCGAAATCTGCCTGCCTATCCTTCTGCCTATCATGGAGGCGTAATGCCTTATCTGGTCCTCGCTCTTCACCTGTATGTTTGTCAGAAGCCAGCCGTATTTCCTGTGGTACACCCACGCAGGCTCGCCGGCGCTGTTTATGGCTATCTCCTCCAGGTCATTGTCGTCCAGCAGGATCTCGATGTTCCCGAGCCCAAGGCTTTTCTTGATGAGGTAGGATTTCAGGAATGCAATGGTCTTGGCATCCTCCTGCGGGAAATGCTTGCTGATGAGGTTTACAATCGCCTCTGCAAATTTGCTTTCTATAAGTCCCGTGTCCTTGACAGTCAGTATGTCCACCATCCCAAGGGAGACTTCGGAGGTAAGCTCCGCCTTTATCTTGTCAAGTATCCTTTCGGTGTTCTCGCTCAGGCTGGCGATTGACACCTCGTAGAAAGGCACGAACGAGCCTTCCTTCTTGCTTATGGTTATGGTTATAGGTATATTGTCTGATACAAAGCTGTACTGGTCTATGATGCTGCCTGCAGGCTTAGAAATCTTCTGCAAATTTACACCTCTTTTTTAACTGTAATCCTGTTATTATCAGTATTTATTTTAATATTGATTTAAGCCTTTCGTATTCCTCATCAAATTCTTTCCTTTTCTGCTCAACATTCCTGAATTTTGATTCCAGCTCCACTATCTTCTTTGACGTATCCGACGCATTTGATGTCAGCTGGAAGGCCTTCGCCTTCTTTATCAGCTCCGAAAGCTCTTTTTCAAGGGCCCCCCTGTCGATGTTCACTTTGTCAACAAGCTGCAGCGCTGCAAACTTCTTTTTCAGCAGCTGGTCTATTTTTGCCGCCAGGTTTTTTGCATTGGGAGACTGTTTTGCCTTCTTCCTTATCTTGTCCACAATGCTTTTCTGCAGCTGGACTATCTTCTTCTCATGCCATCTGCTCTGCGCAAGCAATGGCTCTATAAGCGCCTTTTCCGCTCTTATGCTTTTCTGGGTGTTTGCAAGTATCTGCCTCAGCGCCCTTACCTTCTGGCCGGAGTATTGCACGGCCTCATTGTCCTGCACTAGCCTGCTCTCAAGCCTCGCAACAAGGCTTTTCATCCTGCTCAGCTTCTTCCCCAGCAGGATTTCATATTTTTCCAGTGACTTTGCCTCAACCCTTTCATGGCTGAGCATGCCCTGCTCTTCCCTTATGCCGCTCAGCGCATCCCTCAGCTTTTTCTCCTCCATGGCTATCTTCTGCGTCAGCTCGCTGAGCTTTCTCTCTGATTCAGTCTTCTGCTCAAGGATCTTGCTGACAAGCCCTTCCCTCATCCTTTCATAATTCTCAAGCTGCTGCAGGTCGCCCTTTACAGCGTCAAGCTCGAAGCCGGATTTTTGCCTGAGCTTGTCAAACTCCCCTTTGAGGTTCTTGATGTCCTGGGCCTGCCTTTGCAGGAACCCGAGCGATATCTCCGCTTTCCTGACAAAGATGTCCTTCTGCGTGTGGAATTCCTTTGATTTCACCTCGACTTCCTTCTTTGTCAGCTTCCTCTCCACAAGGAATGGCTGGGTGAGGTTGTATTCTATGCTTATTATGCCCTCTTCCTCAAGAAAATCCGCCCATTCCGTGATGATTGTGGTGCTCAGCCCGAGTATCTTTGCCGCTTCCGCCACAGATATCTTCCCGCTCTGCTTCACCAGCTTGACAAGCTTGTCAACGCCAGTTTCAATCATTGGATTTGTATACGGCATTATGAACCAAATCTTGGCGATATTGTATAAAAATGTTTTGATTTTACGTTTGTCGCATACAATAAGGCTCCCCTGAAAATGTAGTTGCCGTCAATTCCACCATAGGTGGTGCCGAACTCTGTTCGAGCATTGCGAGGCTCTTAAAAGATTTATAGCAAGCGAAAAGGAAACCCTGAAAAATGCAAAGCATTTTTGGGGCACCGAAAATCCTATGGATTTTCCCGTGTTACAATGGGAACCACCATAGGTGGTGCCGAACTCTGTTCGAGTATTTTGGCTTTTATTGATACGTAAAAAGCCGAGCCGACGGCAACCTCGAAGAGATTTTCAGGGAAGCCATACAAGTTATGAGGATGATGTGCCCGGTTCCTAGCCTTACCGCTTACCGGCGCATTGTCCTATTGCCGGGATGGCACAACCTGGTACTGCGCGGATATAATCCCAGGATTATAGCGTAAGATTGCTATCAGACACTGCCAAAATCCCGTTTCCTAACGGATATCTGGGTTCAAATGGCCTGCTGCGTTGAGATTGATGCAGGGGCATTGAAAGTCCCAGTCCCGGCGTTTTATTTTTTTGGCTGTTGAAAAACCTGGAAATAGCAGTAATAAAAAGAATCATCTTATCTTTTCCGCCTTTACTTCATATCTTTTCCCGAGACACTCAACAATATCGCCGGCGTGCAGCTTTCTCTTGTTCCTTGTCTCAACTTCCCCGTTCACCGTGACAGAGCCTGCCCTTATGACCTGCTTCACCTGCCCCCCTGTGCCCGGGACACCGCTTATCCTGAGAAACGCATTAAGCTCTATGTGCTTAGTCGAAGTATCTTGGGTCATCGCTCCTCACTGTTATCTCCTTCCTGCCTTCAGGCTGTCTTGTTTTGCTGAAATTATTTTCGTTATTGGCCGAAATTCTGGGCTTTACCGGATTCAGCTCCAGCGCCCTCTTCAGCCCCACATTGCCGCACTTCACGCATGAGAAAAATACCCCGTATCTGCCCTGCAGCATCTCAAGTGACGAGCCGCAGGCGCATTTCAGGCCGTCAAGGACGTGCTCCTTATGGGAATTGCATACAGGGACGCTTTGGCTGTTCATTGCCGTTGCCATTTTCTGGCAGAACGGGCACTTGTCAATTTTGCTTTGGCCGTATTTCTTCGGGATGAACATTTCAGTTACGGATTATAGGTTGTTTAAATTAGTTGCTTTTTGTGGGTATTGGTTAATCTGAGGGTGGTAAGTGTCGGGTGTTAACCGAAGGGTGTTTTTTTGAATAGTCGGCAGTTCTTAATGGAACAATCCATTGTCTTTTTTCTTTTTTTCTACTCAATACTTCTGTCTTTGTAAATACTACTAAATTTGGGTTATTTTCAGGATTCATAACCACATATAGATAATAGTCTTTACCTACATCATTCTCTACCGCCATTATGTTGTATTCATTAAGAAGAACTTGAGGGGCTTTATCTTTTCCCCTGCCTTTTACTTCTATTACCCTATCATCACAAATAATATCATATCCTTTATGCATTTTATCTCTTGAAACATTAATAGGATTTCTACCCGCTTTTGTTTCAAATTCCATTGCATATTTAACGGCTTCTTTTTCAACACTCATTTTTCTATGAAATTGCTTTTGTTAATAATTCCTTCCATAAATCGCTTTCATTAATCTCTGTCCTTCTTGCAGTAGTTGTCTTTAGTTCTTGGTGCGTTATTACGAAATTATAAATATCTTAAAGTTTTCAGCATATTGCTTTTGGTTGCCATTAAATCCCCTCAATCTCAGCACCGCACCCCTCACTGCAGCACCCGCCAAGTTTTCTACGACACCCATCACAGCACACAAACAATTTGTCGCAATGAACGTTCCTGCAGTTGATATAGCTGTCACATTCAGAGCTGCATATCTCACATTTCAGCACTTTTGAATTCTTACTTGCAGGTATCAGCAGCCTCGAATCAAAAGTGAAGCACGCCCCTTCAAACAGGTCATCAGGAAACTGCCTGCAGTAATTCATTATGCCTCCTTTTAATTGAAACACATTCTTAAATCCTTTCTGCCGGAAATAAGCAGAAGCCTTCTCGCATCTTACGCCCCCAGTGCAGTACATCAGGATATTCCTGCCCTTAAATTCATCAAAATGCGAGACTTTTGCGGTGAATTCCCTGAAATTCTCAGTGCCAATCTGGACAGCGCCTCTGAATCTGCCTACTTTATACTCGTAATCATTCCTCATGTCAAGGACAACAGTATCTTCATCATCCTCAATCATTTTCCTGAATTCCGCCGGCTCAAGATGGATTCCTGCATCATTCACATCAACTTTATCATAAAGCCCCGATGCCACGATTTCCTTCTTTATCTTGACCTGCGTTTTCCTGAAGGGATGGCTTTTTGCTTCAGTTTCCTTGAAATGCACATCAGAAAATCCAGGGATTGAATGCATACATCTCTTGTACTGCTCAGTGCTTTCTTTTGTGCCGGAAACAGCCCCGTTTATGCCCTCTTCCGCGACAAGCACCCTTCCTTTGAGATTAAATTCATTCAGAATTTTAAGATGCTCCTCCCTGAATGCTTCGGGGTTTTTTATTCTTACATATTTATAAAACAATAAAACCGAAATTAATTCTGCCATTTTTTGTCGAAATTCAGAAATCAGCTGGAAACAACTATTTCCTGCTCAGAACCCTTGATTAAGTTCCAGTCTAACTTGATCAGCTGTTTTATAGCAGGATTTTTTAAGTTGATTTTGTACAAGTCTGATTTTCCCACCTTCCTGGTCTTTGCTACAATCCTGTTTTTCTCGAGCTTATGCCAGAAAGTCTGCAGTGTGGAATAGCCTACCCCGGAATTCTTTGCTATTTCTGTCATGGAATAGTCGTACATCTGGTAGGTCATTAAGAAATCCAGCACTTTTATGATGGGGTTATTTCCAAAGACTTCCACAAACACAGTTTCATTTTTCATGTTCATAATTGCTATACCAAAAGCAACTTTATAAATGTTTCTCTTTTTGTTTTTGTAATACACTATTAGAAATATTTAAATATTATGCCCTGTATTAATATTTATGCCATTTACCGAGCAGGATAAAATAAAGGCAACTATGCTGTATCATCTGAGAAGAAAGAGAGTTATCGGGAATGTTCATACACCTTATGACACATTGAATAGAGGCTTCCCTTCTAATCTCGGCAAAGATGCTGATATCGCTGCAAAGAATCTGATAAAAGAAGGATTCATCCTGACAAAGCCCATTTCTTATGGATTGCAGGTGTCCTTGAACAAGGAAAGATTAAAGGAAATAGAGGAATTCATCTTAAAAGTGCTGGGGCTTGATTTTTAGAAATAATTTTTTCACTTCCCAATCTCAAAAATGACCTTGACGTTGTCGGGATTCTTGTCGAAAATCGCCTTTTTATAGTCATCCAGCCTGTACCTTGCAGTAATGGACTTGCTCAGTATGCCCTTGAACTTCTTCTCAATCTGTTC
>JACOZO010000068.1 GCA_016181325.1 Candidatus Woesearchaeota archaeon
GGCTCCGTAAAGCTCAGATTTGACGGGCTTGGAAACGGCGTCAGGGTATCGGAGGCGACTTAAGACGTGAAGTCCAGGAAATCCGCCGTGGAGATGCAGTTCAACTGGCTGTTTGTCATGATAATAGGCGGCATAATACTTGTCACGTTCCTTGGCTTTGCGATGAAGCAGAGGGACGTATCGGAAGACCTGACAAAATCCTCCATAGCAAGCAGCCTTGACGCGATAATAAGCAGCGCCCAGTCGTCGAGCGGCGAGGTCAGCGTCATAAAAGTGCCTGATGAGGAGATGACATTCGAGTGCAACAGGATAGCTGTCGGCAACGCGGCAAAGCAGTATGAGAATCTCATCCTGTTTTCTCCAAAGACAATAAAGAGCGACAGCATAATCACCCAGACAATGAGCCTGAACATACCTTTCAAGACGGCAAACCTGCTGTTCGTCACAAGCCCCGACGTGAGGTATATACTGGTGGGGGATTTCAGGAAGGATTTTACGAAATGGGTTAAAGAAAGTATGCCAAAAGAGGCAGTTGTGGATGCTTTCTATTCAAATGGAATTAGTCCTCCGCCTCTCGCTGTAGAAAAACCTTTTAATGAAATAGAAAATGAAAAACATTCTAAGGTTAGGTTTGTTGTCGTAGCTGAGACTGATCCGTTTAGTGCTGTCCCTTCACCATTTCAAGATATGGAAGATAAAGATGTCACCAAATTGGTGATTTCGGGCAATGGTGATGTAAATTTTTACAGAAAAAGTGGTACGGGTTGGGCTGCTGCATCTATAGACCTAAATCCGACTCATCAATATATTAATGAAACTGTAATTGGCGCAATTTACAGCGACGACAAAGAGCAGTACAAATGCAGCATGGGCAATGTCAAGAAAAGGGTGCAGAAAGTTACCGATGTCTATAAGAAGAGGGTTGTTGGATTTGCCACAGGGACGTGCGGAAGCGCCTATACAGGGGTTGATACTTCACTAAATACAATTAGTTCTTTTGCTCTCGAAACTCAACCCAATATTGCAGCCATGATTACTGCAATAAGATCAATCATCGCAAAAAACAAAGAACTGCAAATATCATCATGCCCGCTAATCTACTAAAATGACAGGAAAATCCCAGCTTCAGATAGGAGAGATTGTTGCCGTACTTGTTGTCTTCTTCATGATGTCCCTGATAGGCTTTGTGGTGTATTTCAGCATTATCAGAGGCGAGGTGCAGGACCTAACGGAAAATGCCAAAAGCCTTGGCAGCGTGGGGGTTGTGAAGATTGCGCTTTCGCTCCCGGAACTGCAGTGCAGCGAAAATAATGTCGTCAGGGAGAGCTGCTTTGATAAAGCGAAAATTGAGCTGGCAAAAGAAGATCCAGCTCCCGTGAAAGCATATCCAAACGGCAATTTGATTTTCAAGGAGCCTTCAAATTATTACTTTGACCTTTTTGGATTCAGCACGATACAGGTAAAGCAGGTATATCCTGATCCAAATCCTCCTAACGCTGTATGGACTATCTATGATAACAATATCTATGGCACCCCGCCGACCGCTCAGGGCTCGGGTTTTCAGAGCAATATACCTATCATTATATTTGACCCGGGCACAAGGGAAAACTATTTCGGCGTGCTTACTGTAATTTCATACTCAAGATGATCCCAGAAAAAAGAAGATCCCAGATGGAGCTTTTTGGGCTTGCGATTGTTGTAGTCATAATAATAATGGCCACGATATTCGTGCTGATATTCTCGTTCAACAAGGCTCCAAGCGAAGGGAGAAAAGAGTTCATAGAAAGCAGACAGTCATCTGCATTCATCAACACTATGCTGAAGGTGAATGTGGATGAGCCTGACTGCACCGGGATTTTGATGTCAGACCTGATAAGGCTTTGCGTGCAGAGTCCTCCTGCCAACTGCGGAAACACAGATTCGTGTGATGTTGCCGAAGATGTAATAAGGGAGATATTGGGGAAAACATTGGAGGTATGGAACAAAGACAACTATTACTTCACAATATCCCGAAGCAGCGATACTGATTCCCCTATAAGGTATTTTGGGACAATATGCCAGGGTGACAAGAGTTCTGAAGAGTACCATATCCCGGGCACCACTCCTGCAATAGCCAAACTGGATATTTGCAGATGATTTTCCCATGTTCCGGGCCTGCATTTTTAAACGCTGCCCCTATTTTCCGATAATTTTAAATATAACTTATCAAATAAGGGTATTGTTAAAGAGGTATGCTCATGAAGAATAACAAAGCCCAGGGAATTTCCATAAACGTCATTATCATTGCTGCCATCGCTTTGGCAGTTCTTGTTGTGCTGTTTGCCATATTCACAGGCAGGCTTTCATTGTTCGGCAAAGGGCTTAAGGACACTGAAACTTCTACATTGAGTTGTGTCTGCGGGGCTACGCAGAATGGTGGCACCTGCTCAGCATCACCACCTGCAGGAACAAGCCAGTTAAATCTTCCATCAGGATGCGCTGAATGGACTGATTGCCCGTTAACATGCTACAGATAACAGGCACAATACCATAATTTTTATATACTCCTTTCTTTAGATTTTCTTTATGGCAAAAAAAGGCGTGAAGGCTCAGGGAATGCCGTTAAATGTCATAGTCATTGCCATTGTCCTGCTTTTTGTGCTCGTCATCATACTCGCGATATTCAAGTTCAACGTAGGCAAGTTCTCAAAGGATGTCCAGAGCTGCGCAGCCAGGGCAGGGCGATGCGTGACGGCTGACAACCAGGGCAGCTGCCCAAGCCGCGAGATTAAGCTGGAGGGAGTGCAGTGCCCTTCTAGCCAAGTGTGTTGCCTGAAGGTGCTGGAAGAATGAATGGTAAAATGGATAGTAAAAAGGCCCTGATTAAGGATGTTGCTGTCTTGATTATCTCAATTACTGCCATTATCCTATTTTTCATTTATATTATAAGATCGCTGAAAGGCATCATTGGAGGCTCATAGCATGCAGGCAGGATTTCGGAGAAGGGCCTGCATTTCCTCGACACTTGTAGGGATGCTTGCCCTGCTGGCAGGCGCCTTCCTTAAAATAATGGTGCTTATTTACGCAGGAAAGGGGCAGGATGAGAATTCAAAGCTGCTTACCTGCAAGCTATTCAGCGCCTATTATGCCTATTCCGAGAGCAAGATCAGGCAGTTTGGCGCAAAACTGACAGGATCTTTTTTAGGATTCGGTGGAGCCGGCAGAGGGTGCTCAACCATTGAGAAAAAAGGCAAGGATGCCCTGCCCGGAGAGGAATACCGTCAAAACAAGGATGGGATAATAGATAACGTTGCAGACATTATGGTAAACTGCTGGGGTGAATGGCTTGACGGGCGGTACAAGAACATGTTTGACGGCACTATCTATGATGATATAGACAAGGGATTTATCTGCTATAAATTCACGATAAAGGATGTCGATGATCTTGGGGGGCATGTAAACATAGGCGAGCTCGCCCAGCCAAACAAGGGCCTGCTCAAGCCGCATTATGCAGTCGATAAGACTGATAAATGCATGGGAGCGTGGGGAGGCGGCCTGTGCGGAATTGAAATTGAGGGCAGATGCGTGCCATCAAGAACGGACATAGATTTTCCAAGAGGCTCAGATTATTTCAGCAGGGCTGAGGATACTGACAGGTGCGGCAAGCTGCCTGATGGGGCATTTAAGAAATGCTGCGTTGCAGCGAGCCCTATTGATGAGTGCAAAAATATGGGGGGCAGATGCCTGTCAGAGCCGTTAGTGGAAAGTGGGTATACTTTTGAATATCCTGTGTGGAAATGCGGAAGCAAAACATGCTATGTAAAAGAAGACAGCATTGTAAGCGTATTGAGCTATATACAGGGCACTGATGGAAGCGATACAGGGCCCGGGGCAGTGGTTTTTCTAAACCCCCAACTTCAATTCAGGCCAGGAGTCGAGTATGCGATAAGCTTTGTCAGCCCGGGCAGTGACGCAACTCCTGGAAGCTATCTTGCATTGGGCGCCGCAGTTCCGGTAGCTATTATCGGCTCCAAATTTTTTGCTGCTGCCACCGCTGTTTCATCCTCGCTGGCATGGCTGGGTGTTGGTTTGGCTGACGGTCTTATCAGCGGGTATGCTGCAACATACCTCGGGGAAGTGAATGATTTGAATTTTATAGTCGTATCAGAATACAATGATGTCCAAGGCGTATACTCAGAATCCGCTGACAGCTAAAATGATCAATGAAAAAAGTTCCAGGAAAGGCCAGTTTGTGGAGAACAAGCTGCTGAATCTGCTTATTTACATAATGCTGCTCCTTGTATTGCTGGGCATCTATGTCGGATTCAAGGACAGCAGCATATCGGTCTGGAAAGGCCTTTCAAATTTAATAAGATGAGAAAGAGAACAGCGAGCCTGCCATTGAGTTTTGCGGTGTACATTTTGATAGCTCTGGCAATGGTATTTGTGATTTATGGGACTGTATTGGGAAAAGAGGGGTTAATCAACAGGGCAGCTGGTGCCGCCCATGACACGACAAAGGTGCTTCCTGGCAGCGGCTTTGGGGATTCCAGAAGCGTTTCGTCAAAGGAAGCTGAATTAAAAAGGCTGCAGGACAACTTTGTCAGCACCCTTAATATATACATAGAGAATGCCAGAGACAAGCCGGAATGCATAATGCCGTATCCAAGCCTCAAAGGGCTTGGGGGTGACAGGCTTGAAATCAACAGGGCTGGCGGCCAGTCTGTTGTCTTACTCCAGAAGATAGGGGGCGAGGGCGAATTAGAAGATGGTGATGTGGATATTGTCCAGAAGATAAATCCATTAAGCTTGAACGGCGAGATCTGCATAGTACATGCTGCCAATTTCTGCGCGAAGTATAACCTGGGAGAAGGGTGCAGAGGGACAGACCCGGGCATGCTGGCAACTTCCAGGCATTTTAGCGTCCCTTTAATTGTTGACGGCGAAAAACTGCACCTAATTGATGATGAATATGATTACAATACGAATTATTTATATAAGACCGGGAACAGTTTGTGCTTTATACTCAACCACGGCAGCGGCTGGCCTATAGGCTGCGATGCAGACAGCAACAAAAATACCCTGGATGACGACTGCAACGATGACCTTGCAAGGGTAGTAGGCCTTTGCACATACAGGGCAACATAATTTGATGGCATGGTAAAATCAAAAAGAGGCATGGAGACCACTATGAGTGTTCTTATAGTAGCCATAATACTGCTTGTTTTTATGATGATATATCTTGGCGTCTTTAAGGGCCTGTTCGGGAAAGAGGTCAAAGTCGTTGACAGGCAGATTTCAAGAACAGGAGACTATGAAAAAGACGGAGTTGCCGACTTCGCCGACGAATGCCCATGCATTGCCGGAACAATCAGCAACAGCGGCTGCCCTACTTTCACTGATGACGCAAGTGACATGGCAGCCAGGGAAAAAAGGGATTGCCTGGGATAATGTGGAACAAGAAATCACTGGCTCTGGAAACGCTGCTGAGGCTTATAATTGTCGCAGTGGGCATCATCGTAATTTTACCCATAGCAAAAAACTGGCTGGGGCCGATAGCAAGCGATATATTCGGCTGGGATGACGAGAAAAAGTCATTTGATATCCTGGTGGAAGACATTTCCCGGCTTGACGACGGCGAGGGAAAATCCACAAGCATAATTCTTGAAGGGGGTGATGCAATCGTGGGAATCGGCTCCGGCTCCGATGAATTCAGGTGCATAGGCTGCCATCAGGGGGACGGCAGCTCCGTGTACAGGTTCCAGAGGCTTCCTGAATTCGGCTGTTCGATCGAGAAAAGCTGCATATGCCGCTGCGAAGGTATCAACTGGAAAAGCGCCGGCGCAGGCACATATGATCTGGAGTGCAGGAAATTTTTCTGCAAGCAGATTGATTTCGCCATTGCTAGCCCGTTCAATCCTGACGGGCTGGGGAGATTCACATGGGAGAACGGATTCTTTTATGTGAGGCATAGTTCTGACGAGCTTACCCCATTCAACGGGATTGGGACAATAACCCAGCCAAATTACAATAAAAAGCAAGAGGTATACATAGACAGAAGCGCAAATACTATTGGAGTCTGCCCGAGCCAACAGTGCATAAGTTCTTAACAATCATGCATGCCTGATCCCGATAAAAATAAAAATTCATCACCGCAAGGGGCGGAATATCAACCCGGCAAACAAATGAAAGGCAAAAAATCAGCATTAGTGCTCAAGGCTTTGGCTGTCAGTCTCTTATGCGTGTTTCTTTATGTTGCCTTCGTGCAGGCAGGAAGGGCATTCGGCAGCCAGGACAAGTTCTTCAAGATTGCGCTGGCAAGGGATGTTGCAATATCCATGGACGCCCTTTACGCACTGCCAGGCGATGCTTATATAGAATATCCTGTTGATATGAATCCCGCTGATTTCAGGGGCTATGGCATCAAGGTCACTCCGAACAAAGTTGAAGTTTTCAGCTCTGACATCGGCGAGCATGACGTCACCGCTGCAACATACGATTTTACAGGGGTGGAAGGGTCAGACCCGAGTGTCGTGATACCCAATCCTGACAAGCTCATAATAAAAAAGGGGGGAAATAACATAATCTTAATGGGGGAAAATGAAGCTGTTACAGGGTAAGAAGGCTGAAGGCCAGGAATCGCAGCTTTGGGCAGTGGACACAATGCCTTTCTGGATAATTTTCGCGATACTTCTGGCTTTCACGGCGACATTCAATGTCATCTATCTTTCGTCTATGGGGTACTACAAGCTTAATACAGGCACTATTGGGGAGTATGTGCTCATCAAAAGGTTCCTTTATTCGCCGAATTGCTTCATTTTAAGCGACGGAAGGAATGCAGAGCCAAATGTCATCGACTACCAGAAATTCACGCAGGACAGCCTAAATGCCTGCTTCAAGCCTTCCGGAACTGATTCCGCTTTCAGCATTACATTGAATCCCAAGGAGGACATATTCACTCCTGAAACAATAAAAACTGCCAATTGGGAGACTGGAAGCAAGATCAGCAAAAGGCAGGTTTACAATAATTTCCTTGTATATTATGCCGGTGCAAGGCACGAAACTGAGTTAAAGATTGAGGTCCAGAATGCCTAACATCAAGATGCCCAATGGGAGGAGGGGGCTGATAACGGACGAACTTGTCCCTTTGCTCATCTATATAGGAGTGGCTGCTTTTGTTTTTGTTTATATAGATTTTTCAGAGGGCATAAAGGCCAAGCAGCTGGATTTTCTGGTAGCGGAAAAAGCGGAGAATGTCTGGTATTACGAGATCCTCCAGGATTTCGTGCATAAATACGGCAGAGAAGTTGCATCGTCACATGATGCGAATGACTATTCAAAAGCCCGTGAGCTTGCCGACGACCACTTTACCAGGTATCTTAAGCCTAAGGGATACGAGTGGAGACTGGAACTGGTTGATTCGGCCGGAAATAAAATCCAGGATTTTAGAACTGATTATTTTGCGTTGTCAAGGAGCAGGAATGCAGTTGCAGTGGCGGCCATTCCGCTTATGGGCAAAGACGCTATGCTGCTGAGGCTCAGCGTCGGCAAACCGTAACCATGAAAATGTTTTAAGGCATTTTGCGCATAATGTATCGTGCCAAGAAGGTGCTAATGTTATGAAAATAAAAAGGGGTGTGCTCGGATTTCAATTCTATTTCCTGCTCATAGCCTTCGGAATGAGCCTGCTGGCATTTTACATCTACAGGATTTCCGCTCCTCAATATAATCTCGATTTTATCGGTGAGGTCCAGCTCGAAATGTTCAAATCCTACCAAAAAGGTCTGAATGCGCTGGATTATATCAAGATGTCGGCAGGATATTCCATGCAGCAGGCAATTTATGAGCTGGGAAGGATGGGCGGCCTCAAAGAGCCTAAAGACTGCGGCACTTACTCGGGATTCAATGTGTGGGCTGACATAAGCAAAAGGGGAAGGGAAACCTTGCTGGAGGAATGCTATCCCGGCAGCAATGACGTGTCAGACGGATTTGTTTTCTATTTTGATGATGACATAAGGGAATATCTAGAGGTATATCCCCTGGCTGACATAATGGGAGATTTCCAGTACAGCCTGAGCGGAAACCTGATTCTCACGGCAATAGCAGAGGAGGGCAACAGGGTATCCATACCGATTGGCGGAGAAAAATTCACGATTAGTTATAGGGGGCCGGCAGCGCCTGAAAGATTCGGGCCAGCCCCTCCTGACGCCACAAGAGTTTCCTATCCAAGAGATGTTTCATTCCGGGAGGATATTGCAGAAGTTGCAAGGCTGCATCCTGAAGTCCTGCTCAAGTACGAGCAGCTCTGCAGCAGGATGGGCGCTGAGCCGTACCCTGACAGAAGAGGCCCCTGCTTCATAACAAGCTCCTACAGGGATGGGCGCACGAACAGGGAGATAGGCGGGGCAAAGAACAGCTATCATGTAAAAGGATTGGCGCTTGACATCCATGTCGGCAGGGGCATGGACGAACAGCTAAGATGGGCAAGGGCTGCATCAGAAGCGGGCTTTACAGGGATAGGGGTGTATCCAGGCGATTCGCACATCCACATAGACCTGAGGCCAGGAGAAAAAGTGTTTTTCATAGCAAGAAGGGGCAGGACGCTGGCAAGCTATTCCGATCTGGATCAGCTGTCAAGCGGCAGCCAGAGGTACGCATTAGGATGAACAAAGACATACTCATGGCAATAATGGTCCCGGTGATTGTAATTGCAGGGCTGTTTTTTTCCGATGATTCGGTGACAGGATTTGCAGCCAGTGTAAAGCCGGAGCAGAAAAATGCATTTGGTGAATACTTGCTCGACCCTTCATTCAATGCGGGATTTGACTATGCCATGCAGGAAGGATATGCAGATGCCGTGGAGATTGCAAGAGGCATTGTGAGCAAATGCAAAGACAGGAGGAAGCCCGGAGACTGCCTGAGAATTGAGGCTGTGTCCAACGGCTATGTGTGCGGGAAAAATGACCCCGAAGATATCTTCTATGATTTTATCGAAAGGTACACGGAGTGCATGGAATTGGAGCAGGAGGATGCTGTATGCAGGTTCTCTCCAAAGAAACTTGCGGTTGATGCCGGATTCAGGAAGGCTTTCCAAATAACCGCAAGGAATGAGGCAGAAGGGGTATCTTTTGAATTGAGGGAAGGCGATGATGTGCTGGTTGAGGATTTTATAGGTTCCGGGGAAATGTCTTATGTAGATTTTGACGGCAGAAACTCCCCAAACAAGGTGGATTATGTCAATGTGGATGTTGACTATACCAATGAGATTCCGGTAATAAGCGGGATAAAAGACAATGCCGGGAAGGAATTCAGCACGCACTCCCTCTATAAAAACGGGGGCAAAGTGATGTTCATAGAGAAGAGCGTGGAGAATAACTTCATAGTCCTGAACAGCGCCTATCTGCCGAAGAAAAGGGGCACGAGATTCTGCATAAAAAGCGGCAAGACTGTGGATGCGTCTGATCCTGCCGATGACGAGGTAAAGCCCAGGGAAGTCACATATAGGTTTGTAGTAACCCATCCGGAATCCGGATCCGTTCCGCCTGTAACATCTTTTGATGCCGAAGACAAGCTAAAAGCCGAGAATTCCGCCATGATATTGTGGGATAAGGTATTGTCTGGCGACGGAACGGAATTGGAGGATTTTGACCATTACAACGTCTATTGCTCCGAAGCCGAATTTGAAAGGGATGAAGGCGGCATAAGGCTGGAAGGGCTTGAGCCTGTCAGGATATCATCCGGCAGCAACCCTCAAAAGTGGAAGGTCAGCATTGACATCTGCAATGGCAGGAAGATGAGCGACGGCTCGGAATATTTTTTTACCATAACGGCAGTTGCCGGGGATTCCGAGAGCGATGCAGTGGCATCAAGACGGGTGGTGCCGTCAGATGACTTGTCGCCGGGAATTACGAGATTCAATATTGCCAATGGCGAAGGGTTGAGCTCAAATTCCGCGGACGGCTCTGCATGCATCAAGCTTAAATCGTACATAAGTCTGGCCCCGCCTGTAGGCTCAACTTATGCCCCAATACACAATGAGGATAATGACCTTAGCAATGCCGGCACTTTATTGCGCACCGGTGAACCGACATTCCAGCTGCATTTCTCCAGAGGAGAAGGAAGCAATATACTGGATAATCTCGATGCCTGCAATAAGGAAGACTGCATTTCCGTCACCGGCTCCCAGAGAGTCTCCTTTAATGACGGCTCAAAGGCAGGAGAAGTTGATTTTGCTGATGGCGACACTTATTGCTTCACGCTGACCGCGAAAGACGGCAATGGCAATGTGATCAAGAAGCTTGGGTCTCCTTACAGGTTTGATAAGCCCGAGCAGTGGCAGGGACTGGAATATTTTCAAAAAACCCCTTGACGGCAGAAAAGTAATACTTTAGCTTTCTGAAGCAATTTTAAATATTCAATCCGCCTTCGGCAATACTCGAACCAAGTTCGGTACCCACTCTGGTGGGTTCTAGTGCGAGGCGTCGCTGTCTGCCACACGCTCCGCCTCGCCATTTATTGATATAGATTCGAGGCAAAATTTCCCTCGAAAATGTTTATCATTTTCGGGGCGCCGAAAATCTTTGATTTTCTTGCGTATTGGCAGTAAAAAT
>JACOZO010000069.1 GCA_016181325.1 Candidatus Woesearchaeota archaeon
ACTTATTTGACAAGCCTTCATCATCAATGGCTTTCTCAAGTATCCTGTGAAGTATAGAATTTGATAAATTGCCGACAAACAGCTCAATCAGCTTATTCCTGTTTTGAGCCATTATTTATTTTCTCCATTATGCTTTCGAACGTTTCATTGTAAATAGCCTTGTATCTCTGCAGAAATGATTTTTTGTCAATCATGTTTTTTTTGATTATTGAGGCATTCTTTATATTGAATAATTTCACCATTTCCTTGTCAACAGCTTCCGGCTTGACCTTTTTATGCATTAAAAATAAAGAAATAGCTATTATATTCCTTGTTAAATAATATTTCTCGCTCCCGCTTAAAACATCAAAATTATCTATTAACGTCCTGCTTTTCAGGAGGTGGAGGTCAAGAATTTTGTAGCTTATCTCATGTTTTATGTTGAATACAAGCCTTTTCTTGGCAATGCACCTGCCAAGCATCATATGGTACAAAGGGTCTGTTGATAAGCCTTTGATTAAAGATATATTATTCAAAATTATCAGGTGGATCTTGATTTTCGTTGCGTCTTCTATCTTTTGCCTTAATCGGTTCTCATCCAATTTAGAATTTGTAATTAACAATATGTCTATATCATTGAAATTAAACCCTTTCTCTAAGATTGAACCTGTAATTATGACATTATCATAATTTTCAATTTCCATGTCAATTATTTTGAATATATCATTTGCCAATTCAAGCTTTACGGGCTCAATTTCCTTTACATTGTAGAAATATGGCTTATCTTCCGGTTTTTGCGCTTCCAGGGGCTTAAGAAGCACGTAGCTTCCGATGCCGAAACCATTCCTGTTCTTGGAAATATAAATCTGGTCCATCCTGCTACCCCTGCTTACTTTGGCTATCAGTTCCATATTACGTAAAAATACGTAATAATATATAAAGGTTTTGGTTTATTGTTGCTTATTATTCATTCCTATTTCCCCAGATAAGCCTCCAGCACTTCCTTGTCTTTAACTATGTCCTGGGGCTTCCCTCTTTTCAGCACTCTCCCCTCATTCAGGACAATGACCTCATCGCTGATGTTCATCACGAATTCCATGTCATGCTCTATGAGCAGCACGGTATTGCCTTTTTCCTTCAGGCCCCTTAAAATTGCCTTTAGTTCCTGCCTTATCTGGGGATTGACGCCGGCGGTTGGCTCGTCCAATGCCAGCAGTTTGTGCTCCCTCAGTACAGCCCTTGCTATCTCCAGCAGCCTTTGCTGCCCGTAGGAAAGCTCTCCTGCAGCCATGTCCAATGGCTTGTGCAGGTGCACCCTTGCCAGGGCGCTCTTCATTTCGCCATCACTTGCTTTCTTGGCTATGAGCAGGTTGTCCCTTATTGTCATGTTCCTGAACACCTTTGTTAGCTGGAAAGTCCTGCTTATTCCTGCCTGCGCAATTTTGTAGGCAGGCAATCCTGTGATTTCACTGTCAAGCAGCTTTATTTTGCCGTAGTCAGGCTTTGTCAATCCGCTGATGATATTGAAGATAGTAGTCTTGCCTGCCCCATTCGGCCCTATCAATGAAGTTATTGTATTGTTCCCTACAGAGAATGTGCACCCATCAACAGCTTTTACCCCTCCAAAGCTTTTACACACACTAAAAAATTCCAGTAAGGAATTTTTGGTGTGCTCAAAAACTCCAGAAGTTTTTGACACTTTCCATAAACTGAGCATTATATGTCCACCTTCCCGAATATGCCTTTTGGCCTGTAGATCAATACCAGCAGCAAAATCAACAGGAGTGCCATCTGCCTGACCGGCCCGATAAGCTCAGGCCTTACTACCAGAAATCTCAGCAGGTCAATCAGTGCAAAGAGCAGGAAAACCCCGAGAATACTGCCTTTGATTGAAGCCAGGCCGCCGACAATAAGCATGAACAAAATGATGATGAACTGCTCCAGGTCGAATATGGAAGGGTCTACAAAATTTATCTGATGCACCATCAGGCCTCCGGCAATGCCTGCCAGAAAAGTGGAAATAGCCAGGGAAAGAACCTTGTAAAAATACGTGTTTTTTCCCAAAATAGCTGTCGCAGTCTCATCATCCCTTATCGCCTGGAAAATTTTTCCGGTCTCTGAATTTGTCAGCCAATAAACAAACCATAGGGCCATCAGGGATAAAACCATTGTAAAGAGCATATAATAGAAGTTGCTCCTTATTATATCAGGCACTCCCGGCAGCCCCAATGCCCCTCTGGTCAAGCTAATCCAGTTCCTTGAAACAGCAATTGCGATAAAAATCAATCCAAGCGTCACAATCTGGAAGTAATCCCCTTTTAGCCTCACAGTTATTGCAGCTATTATGGTTCCAATTACACAGGCAATAATGCCTGCTGCCAAAAGCGCAATGTACCAGGGCACGCCGTTTAATGTCAGCAGTGCTGATGTATATGCCCCTATGCCCACAGAAACCATATGGCCAAGATTTACCATTCCTGTAAAGCCAAAAGCCAGGTTAAATGACAGCACAATGATTAGATAGATAAAGAACCAGGTGAAGTCCTGTATGAAGAACTCATGTATCATCTCTCAGCTTCACCCCCAAAATGCCCTGAGGCCTTAACAATAGGAACAAAATCATCACGCTGAATGAGATCAGGTCCTTATACCCTGTTGGCAGATACCAGACGCCGACATTCTCAATCAAGCCGATAAAAAATCCGCCAATGACAGAGCCGGGCACGGACCCTAATCCGCCGACAACAGAGCTTATGAACCCCTTGATAATGATTATGACCCCCATTTTCGGATAAAGATTCTGCTCAAGCCCGACAAGTATGCCCGAAACAGCCGCAAATGCCCCTGATATGATGAAGACATATGTATAGACCCTTTCCGGGTTTATCCCAACAACCTGCGCAACGCTCTTGTTGTCAGCCAGTGCCCGCATTGCCTTGCCGATTCTGGTTTTCTTCATTATCAAATACAGGACAAAAAATAATGCTATAGCGAAGAATATGATATATGCCTGAAGGCTGGTTATTGTAAAGAGTCCAAAATCAAAAATCTGCCCTTCGCTCCCTAAAACCAGGGTTTTTGTGCTGGAGCCGAATAACGCCAGAATCAGTGAAGAGAAAAACATGAGTAGAACCACAGAAGTAATCAGCATCACATTTGAGGTAGCCTTTCTTTTCCTTAATGGCAGGTAAACCAGATAATTTACAGCAAGTGTAATGATAATGGTGCACGCGATTGCCAGAATCCCTGCAATGGCAAAGCTCAGTCCCAATACATTCGCAAATAGAAAGAAAAAATAGGCTCCTGCTGCAATCATTGCCCCGTGCGAGAAATACTGGAACTTCACGACATAATAAACTAATGCAAAGCCCGCAGCGGCAAGGGCGTAAATGGAGCCGGCAATCAGGCCATTGATAATGAGCTGCGGCAGTATTGACGGCATTTTCTACCTATATACTTGTATTTATTTAAATTTAATGAAAAGAAAAACAAGGCAAGACTATCTTAAAGTTACAAGCTCCCCGCCTTTTGCCTGCTTTATGGAATAGTCCATTATAGGATCCCCATTCTGGTCGATAGTCAGCTTTCCTACAGCGCCTTCATAGCCCTTCACGGCATAAAGATAGCTTTTTATCTTCTCTGTATCCATTCCGTGCTTGCCTATTGCATCCGAAAGCAGGTAGACCACATCATAAGCCCCTGACATATATCCCGGGAACGGCGCATCTTCTCCTGTGGCCTGCTTGTATTTTGCAAGGAGGGCAGCCGCCTTTGGAGCCTTGTCGTCAAATTTCTGCTCAATTCCAATCATGCCTTCAAAATTAACGGCATTCTCCTTCACGACGTTCCTTCCAATAAGCACTTCTGCAGTCAATAGCTGAGTCTTGATGCCCGCTTCCTTGATCTGCTTGACCAGCAATATTCCTTTTTGAGGCGGTTGCGGAAGCACATAAATAACATCCGGGTTTGCTGCCTTTACCTTTGTAACCTGCGTCCTGAAGTCTGTATCTTCGGGATTATACACTTCATCAGCGACAATAGTGCCTCCTAATTTGGCAAAGTTTTCCTTGAATACCTTCCTCAATCCCTGGGCATAGTCAGTTGACTCAGAAATAACGGCAGCCTTCTTTGCCTTCAAGTCCTTGAAAGCATAATCAGAAGCAACTACTCCTGCATAGGCATCGCTTGGCGCAACCCTGAAAACATAATCGCCTGCATTTGTCACATCCGGTGATGTTGCGCTTGGCGATATTAATATGACTTTTCCAGCTTCTGTTATCGGAGCAGCTCCCAAAGTCTCTCCTGAGCAGACTCCTCCAATAATAACTTTGACATTGTCGATATTGACAAGCTTCTGGGCAGCGGCATTCCCATCTTTTGGATTGCACTTGCTGTCTTCATAGATCAACTGTATCTGCCTTCCTTTAATGCCCCTTTTTGCGTTGATTTCATCAACGGCAATCTGGGTTGCTTTTTGTATAGGCAGCCCATATGCAGCAGCATCCCCGCTTAAAGGATACATGACACCTATCTTGATAGGGCTTGTGTCAGCAGCAGGAGCCGGTGCGCTTGGCCTGCTGGCTGGCTGCTCTGGCTGGACCTGCACCTGACAGCTGACTAAAATTATCGCAATAAAAACAAGTAAAACCTGCACTGTCTTTTTCATCAAAACACCCCCCAAATATGTTATTGAGCCGTATATTCAGCAAATCCTATATAAAACTTTCTCCTGAATTTTTTACTTTTTGGATAAAAAAAGGCTATATTTCCTTCCTTGGGATTCTAGGCTCGCCCAATACTGGCTCGCATTTATTGGTATGCAAAGTGCCCACCCGCCTCACGTCACTTCGTTCCTGGGTTCCACTTCGTGAAACCATTGTGGCGGTACGAACCTCTTTTCAATAAAGCAACTACATTCATATAAAATCCGCCAATGGGGGCGGGCATGCTTTGTTGCACTGAAGAAAATAAAATCACAAATAGAATCACGGAATTAAGATTTATTATATTATTTAATCAGGTCATTTTTCAATCAATGCTCCCTTAAAACCTCTTTTTTCACCCCCTTCACCTCTTTTTCCGGGCAGTTATATGATTTCGGCTCCCCCTTTCGTAGGGGGTGGGGAAGAATTAACGGGGGAGCCAAATCATTTGAAAATCGTGATTACCTTATCAGTGACTTCGGCGGCTTTCTCATCTCCTTTGTCCACAATAATCCTATGTGCATAATGTCTTTGTTGAACTTGTCGCTTATCTTGTATGTCTTCTTGTACAGGTCATAATCGATTAGCCCCATGCTCTTCATGGGAGTCAATATCCTGTCATAAAACTGCCTTTTGTTGTAGCTCACCTTTACTTTCTTGCCCTTGAACGGGGGTTCATCTATCAAATCAGTGATTAGGCTGCCATCATGCAGCTTGGTTGCAAACAGCGACATTTCTGTTTTGCTGATTTCTCCGCCATTATCCTTTATCATCTCAATGAGCAGCTTGGCAACAATGACCTGCTGCTTTGTGGCGAAGACAATCTCATAAATGTCGTCTGGCAGGTTGAACCTGTCAAACAAAATGACCATGCATTTTAGTAACACACCTTCTATATAAATATTTCGTTTTTGGATATACTAGTATAGAAATTGGTATATTGGTTCAAGAATCGTCTGAAGCGACTAATATTAGTATGCTTAATTTACAATTCAACTAAGGCTCTTCTCTTGGAATATCAAGTTTGTCAAAATCTTTGTCATAGCTTAGAATTACATTACAATTATTCATCAAGGCACACGTATAATGAACAGCATCAAAAACGCTGAACTTGGACTCTTTTATCCTCTTTAATACCTCAAAAACTAAATTGACATCTACTTCAGCAATGATAAGATTAGATTTAAGCAATCCTCTTATTGATCTTTGCGCAATTTCACGATTTCCAGTCTCTTTTTCTATTATAAAGAATGCCTCTATTAAATTGAATGTGTTTATCAGACCTCCTTCTTTTATTGCTTTCTGGCATTCAGGAAGGCGCTCATTTTCGTAAAACGAATAAGCCAAGACATTGCTATCTAAGAATTTCATTTTCTATCAGCACATCCATTTGCTTTGCAGTTAATCTATGCTTAGGCTTTATGCTTCTTGCTTCCTCAAACAGCTTGCTCAAATCCCCATCAATAGGTTTGATTATAATAGCAGCGCCTTTCTTAATCATCTCTACTTTGCTGCCCACACGCAAGCCCAGGTTTTTCCTGTATTCTGAAGGTATGGTTATTTGCTGTCCTTTGCTTACTGTAATTATCATTTCTATCACCATTTAATTAAGAATTATACATTAATAATTAGAATTATATAAACTTTTCTGTTTATCAATGTAGTTGACTATGATGATATTGGTCCTTTTGCACCATCACGATTGATATTACATATGCCCATACGAGTACAAGATTGTTTTTATTGAATAGTAATTAATTTCTTTAAATCTTCGGGAAAGCCTTAAATAATTTGGCGCATTAATGTGATAAGAAGGTAATTTTATGCCAAATGATTCTGGATATTCGCATCAAACCGCGCAAGATGGAGGATATCCCTCAAGAAAACCATTAAATCCGTTTTATTTTCTTGGCGCTGCCGTTATGATTGGCTGCGCTGCATCATTGCAGCCTGGAAAGATAGCAGAAAAAAATGCTGAATTATCCGGGCTGGCACAAAGGAATTTCCGGGAAGAAAGACACTCACCATCTGCAGGAACTGTGACTTATGTTGCTAGCTACGTTGACCGTGCCGCCTATGGTCAGAAAAGAAACAGCGGACAGCCTTTGACAAGTCAGGACATTCTTGTAACTATTGAAGTGGTGTTGTATGAAAAAACAGGCACGCCTGTTAGCCTCAGAGTCGATGCCGGTCATAATGGCAGATTATTTGACGCCGGAGTTGATGGGTTGCATCACAGTCTTGAGCCCGGTCATGCGCCTGTTGAATCCGCAGCTGTTGACACGCTTGTCGTGCCGGCAGGAAACAGCAGGCAAGGGCTGGATTTCAGCTCGAACGACCCAGAGGATCTTGAGACCCTCACAGAAGCTCAGCTTGCAGCAAATAGGTTTATTCAGGATACTATAGATGCAATTCAGGATGGCGGCGTTGTAGCGGCAAGATCTTCGGATTTCAGGTAATTCCTGCTATTTTCTAAAAAATTCCTCTGCAAGCCTGCCTGCGCTTTCATTAATTCTTACATCCCACTCCTTCGGAAAACACCTGAAATACTGCGGCCATGCGTACCTTTCATCAAGGAAGACGATGATGCCCCTGTCTGTCTCGCTTCTGATGCATCTCCCTGCATTCTGCAGGCATTTGGTTATTGCAGGCATCACATAGCCATAGTCCCACCCATTGCCGAACTTCTTGTCGTAATACTTTATCAGCTCCCTCACTTCTAGGTCAGGCCTTTGCAAAGGCAGCCCCGCGACAATCACCGCGCTCAGCACGCCGGGCAAGTCTATCCCTTCCCCGAAAGAGCCTGATGAAACCGCAAGAAGCACGGCTCCTTTGTCCTTGTGCGCCTTGAAGTTCAGCAGGAATTCCTCCTTCTGCTCCTTGCTCAGCCTCTGCTTCTCTGTAAACACGGTTTTGCCGGTCATCTCGGTGATGTGGTCGCTTACGATCCCCATTATCTCATAGCTGGGAAAAAACACCACGCTGCACCCTTTCACCCTGTTTATTATGTCCGCGCAGCTCCTTGCGATCTGCACGAACTGCTCGTTGCTTCTCCTGGAATACTTTGTCGTCGTCTTTGGCACGACGCACACAAGCCTGTTCTCGTTTGGAAAAGGGCTTCCGTATTCTTTTTCAATCGTGCTTGCTGGAAATCCCAGCACGTCTTTGTACATTGATGTCGGTGTCAGTGTGCCTGACATTATTATTGTGGAGTATGACCTGTCAATCACGCCTTTTGTCGCAATGGAGGGATCAAGGCATCTCAGTGAAAGCGTCAGATATTTTCCTTTTGCCAGTATCCTTGAAAATCCCTGTTCGCCTTCCGGCCATTTCTCGAGGAACTTCCCCACGCTAAGCACAAAGCTTGCCTTCTTCTCCTTCCTTATCTCTTCCCCGATGTGCATCAGTTCTGAGGCAATGTCATCATAGTCCTTTTCCCTTGAAACTTTGCCGGCAAATTCCTCCTTTTGCACAAGCCTGTCCTCATTTTCTTTTATGGTGTCGCTCAGTTCAAGCAGCGCGCTGTTTATGATCTGCAGGTTTTCGACAGTTTCGCTGTAACCCATCTTTTTCGCCTCTTTCAGGGCCATCTCGATGGAAAAGCCCGAAATCTTTGCAGTCATCAGCTCCCGTATCCTGTTCGGCAGGTTGTGGCCTTCATCGACAATTATGATTGACTTCTCAAGCTCCTTTTTTGTCTTCAGCAGGAACCCTTCCCTTATGTAGTCGCTGAAAATGTAATAGTAGTCCGCAATTATCACCTTTGAATCAGCAGCATTCAGGATCGCCAGCTCGTAGGGGCACAGCTTTTTCCTTTCTCCCGCTTCAATAAGGCCGCCGACATGCAGGGGCCCCGATTCCTTTATCTCATTGAGCGCTATTTTCGCCTCTACTGTAGGTGAATTGTTGGCATTCCTTGTGTTTGTGTAGAACTCGCATTTTCCCTCTTCCCTCAGCGACTTGCAGAACTCATGGAAATCCCCTGCAAACATTCCGGGAATGCCGGGCTGCAGGCACATCCCCTGCTTCCCTATGATGTCAGACACCGTGAACTTGGCGTCATGCTTTTTCTTCATGTCTGCCAGAGTTTCAACCGCAATCCTGTGCTGCGTGTGCCTTGATGTCAAGAAGAAAACAGTCAGGTCATTCTTCATCGCATGGGCAAGCGCAGGCGCAAGCACGGAAACGGTCTTTCCGATTCCGGTAGGCGCGTGCAATATCATGTGCCTCTTTTCCTTAAGCGAGAGATTGACATCATTGAGCATGTCAGTCTGTATGTCCCTTGATTTTGGATACGGAAACATCATCTCCTTGAGCATTTCGTCGTTTGGCATATATTCCTCGGGATGGAAAATAATGGCAAGTAATTTAAATTGTTGCCTGCTTCTACTTGAATTATCGACAGCATTGCGCGATGCAAAATAAGCATCTCAGAGGTCAATCAAAAGCTTTAAATAGTACATTGATAATTCAAAATGTATATTCTGATAGTCAGTTATAGGGGTTGGAAAAAATATGGAAGGGGTTGAAGAGTTAAATTCACCAAAACAAAAAGAGATATTCAGCGTGTTTTTCCGCGAGAAGCCGGCAATGATGCTGGTTGAGCTGAAAAATGCCAAAAATGAAGTTTACGCCTCTTCTTTGGCAAAGCAGATTGACTGCACATATTCCCATGTTGTCAAGATTCTTCAGGAGATGCAGAAGTCCGGCCTCGTGAATTTTGAGAAACAGGGAAGGCTGAAGCTTCTTACTTTGACAAAGACCGGTTCTGAAGTGGCAGAGAAGATTGACAGGATAAAGACGCTGTTGTGAAATTTATTTCCCCAAAACAACTTCTAAAGCATCAAGGGAGTGCTCTAATCTTTCATGCCTTTCTGCAAAAGTAATCCTCATAACATTATCTTCAGGCCTGTAGCCATAGCCGCTGGCAGGCATAATAAGCGTTCCATGCTTCATTAATTTTTCGGCCAGTTGAATATCAGTCTCATCATAATCCACCTGTGCAGTTATGTTTATGCAGGCGTCATGCGGAAATATTGTTCTGACATTCGGCATGCTTCTGAGCCTTCCCAAGACATAATCCTTTTTTTCTTTCAATTCCCTCCATCTCCCATCAAAAATATCTTCCCCACCTTCCAGTCTTTCCGCTTCTTTTTCCATTAAGTATATCAAAGCCGTATTTGCTGCTCTGGGAGCATTACCCATAAAACCGCTCATCCGGCCAACTATGCCATTCATTCTGTCCCCCAATATCCTACTGTCAGCAATAACCCAGCCAGCTTTATACTCCGGTATTGCATATCTTTTTGATGCACTATCCACTCTTATTATGTTTGGAGACTGAATCCATCTGCCATAATGCAATTCCCCCACCCCTTCATTAGGGAAAAAATTCTGTATTTCATCAATAATGACATAAACTCCGTCATCTTCGCATCTTTTTATTGTCTGCTCTAGGAGTCCCTTTGGAAAATATACTCCATCCGGATTATTTGGATTGGATATAACAATCGCTTTAGGCTTGATTCTAAAGACATCTTCAATATCTTCCATGGATTCAGGAACATGCCTTGATTCCGGGATTACAAAATCATAAGCGACGACATCCATCCCTAAGAATTCCACGGGATAATAGAGCATTTGGTAGAGGGTAGGTCCTATAACGGCTATTTTTCCGGAATCAGATTCCCCC
>JACOZO010000070.1 GCA_016181325.1 Candidatus Woesearchaeota archaeon
GAGGGTCGAGCGTGTGGCAGACAGCGAGACCCGAGCACAAATTATTGTTGCGAAGCAACGGATTTAATATACTCATCAATTAATAACCAAACTCGGGGCAACCCCCTGACCTCTTTTTATGTGTCAGGTAAATGGGCTCGACCTCAAGGTTGCTAACCCATTTTTTGGATGAAGCCCCTTAATTAAAAACATTTTTATAAGATTCGGCAAATTCCGGCATTATGTACGAACTCATCATATGCGAGAAGCCGCAGGCAGCGAAGAAGATAGCAGAAGCGCTTGCCGACGGCAAGGCCATCAAGGAAAATGCCAACGGGGTCCCTTATTACAGGATAACAAGGGGGAAGAAGGACATCGTTGTCGTGCCTGCAGTCGGCCACCTATACACTCTTGAGGAAATAGGCAAGAAAGGGTGGAGCTATCCTGTATTCAACATAGAGTGGGTTCCGGCTTCTGTGAGAAAAGAGTCGAAATTCACGAAGAAATACCTTGATGCCATAAAAAAGCTGGCCAAGGACGCGGATTCATTCGTGGTTGCGTGCGATTATGACCAGGAAGGCAGCCTGATAGGCAAGAACATACTGGCGCTGGCGTGCAAGCAGAAAGATGCGGGCAGGATGAAATTCTCGACGCTCACTAAAGACGACCTGAACGAAGCTTATGAGCACAAAAGCAGGCATCTCGACTGGGGGCAAATCCTTGCCGGAGAGACGAGGCACTTCCTTGATTTTTACAACGGGATAAACTATTCAAGGGCGTTGACATCCGCCATAAAGAGCACTGGGGCATTCAAGATAATGTCAACAGGAAGGGTGCAGGGGCCTGCATTGAAGATAATAGTTGACAGGGAAAAGGAAATCCGGGCTTTCAAGCCCGTGCCGTACTGGCAGATAGAGCTTGAAGGCAGCGTCAGGAAAGAAAACGTGTCTGCGTGGCACAAGGATGACAAGTTCTGGGACAAGGGAAAAGCAGATGGCGTGATGAAAAACACCAAAGGCCAGAAGACAGGATATGTAGCCAAGGTTGAAAAAAACCAGTTTCACCAGGCTCCTCCAAACCCATTTGACTTAACCTCATTGCAGATGGAGGCTTACAAGTGCTTCGGAATACCTCCTAAGCAGACTTTGGAAATCGCGCAGGAACTTTACACTGCGGGGTTCATCTCTTACCCAAGGACTTCCTCGCAGCAGCTTCCCCCGGCGATAAACTACAGGAAAATAATGAAGGATATGTCCGGGCAGAACGAATATTCCAGGCTGATGGGCGAGCTCCTCAAGCTGCCTTCCCTCAAGCCCAATGACGGCAAGAAAACAGACCCGGCGCATCCTGCATTATACCCTACAGGAATCGCTCCCACAGGCATCAATGAGAGGGAAATGAAGATCTATGATCTAATAACCAAGAGATTCATGGCAACATTTTCTAGACCTGCTTTGAGGGAAACCGTAACGGCAGAAATCGGCGTCAACAGGGAAATTTTCGCGGCAAAAGGCACCAGGACGATAGACAAGGGATGGCACGTTTTCTACGAGCCCTATGTGAAGCTGGAAGAGGAAGAGCTGCCGAAGATGGAGAATAATGAAAAAGTTGATATCAGAAAAATCACGATGCATGACAAGGAAACCCAGCCCCCGAAAAGATACACCGAGGCTTCTATCATCAAGGAGCTAGAAAGGAAAAACCTTGGGACAAAAGCCACGCGGTCAGAGATTGTGGACACGCTGTTCCACAGGGGTTATGTAGACGGCAGGCAGATAGGGGCGACCGAGCTCGGCATAAAGACAATAGAGACCCTGCATGAGTACGCCCCAAAGATAATCGACGAGGACCTGACAAGGCATTTCGAGGAAGAGACCGAAAAGATAATGGAAGGGAAGCAGGAAAAAGAGACAGTGCTGCACGAAGCCGAGGAGGCGATATCGGCGATTGTCCAGGATTTCAAGAAAAACGAGAAGCAGATAGGGACACTGCTGGCTGCTGCAAACAGGGAAACTGTGGATGGGCTGAACCACTTGGGCAAATGCCCCGCATGCGGACAAGGCGACATTTCCCTCAGGAAGGGCAAATTCGGGCATTTTGCTGCCTGCAACAGGTATCCCGACTGCAAGACCACATTCTCGCTGCCCGGAAACGCCCTGATAAAGCCGGCAAAAAAGCTGTGCCCTGTGTGCAATTACCCCATGGTCATGGCAATAAAAAGGGGAAAGCAGCCGAGGGAGTTCTGCCTGAACAAGGAATGCAAGTCAAAATACCTTGAAGGCGAGGCGGGAAAAGAGGCAAAGGAAATAGCCAAGGGCATAATAGAGAAAAAATGCCCAAAATGCGAAAATGGAGTGCTGGTGCTGAGGTCTTCGATCTACGGCAAGTTCCTCGGATGCAGGAATTTCCCGAAATGCAGATTTACTGAGAGGCTGGAAGAATCAAATTCGGCCAAGGCAGGCGAAGAAAAGGATGATTGATTTCTTTGGGCAAATCCGCTCATTTAGACAAGCAATACAAAAATCGTTATTATTTACTATTCTGAAGCTAAACTTTGCAGAATATTCAATCTGTCGCTTCGCGACAAAAATTACACTCGGCGGAATTTTTACTGCCAAGAAAATGTCAAAAATCATTTAGATTTTTTAGCATCCTCGAAAACTGTGAGTTTTCGGGAAACCGGAAATCCAAAGGATTTCCCAGTTCACAGAAAATTCCATAGAATTTTCTAGTGTTCCGCCTCGAATGCATGGCAGGAAAGCGACGCCTCGCACTAGCATTGCCGAAGGCGGATTGAATATTTATATTAAAAGCTTCAGAAAGCTAGAGTATTACCAAAAATCAATAGATATTTAAACAAAAAGCTTAATTTAGCCTTTTGATTTAATCTGTATATTATCCGTCAATTATAAAATGGCCAAAAAAGAAAGTGGCAACAGAATAAAAACTGCACACATTGCGGTGGCTGTATTGATTGTTCTAGCTGTTGTTTTGCTTGCATCAAGAAAGCCCACTGTCACTGGCTTTGCCGCCATTACCAAGGAAACTGACAACAAGGATAACCTAAATCTAGTTGTCAATGAAAGCAGGAATATGAGCTGGACACTGAAGAATCCCGGTAACATAAAGTCCCTGGCAGCGTCCGGTGAAATAAGCAGAAACGGCTCGGCAAAGGTCTACATCAAGAAGGGCGACGAAAAAAAGCTGATATTCGACAGCACAAGGCAGCTGTTTGATGTCAACATCATGGTACTTCCGGATTACAAGAAGATAGTCCCCGGCGGCGACCTTCTGATTGAAATAACACTGTTCAACCTGAGAGGCTTTGGAAGCTTCGGCGTTGACGTGAAATATTCCATCAAGACGCAGGATGACCGGATTGTCGCGGCTGAGCAGGAAAATGTCATAGTCGAAACCCAGGCCAAATTCGTGAGGAAGCTTATCATCCCCTCTGACTTCAGGCCAGGCACCTACAATGCCTATGTGGAAGTAAACACCCCTGACGGACTGGCAGGAACCAGTACAGACCTGTTTGAGGTTTTGGGAGAAGTGCCACGCGGGACTGAATCCCTGCAATATTATGCATTGGCCGTGGTTGCCCTGCTCGTATTGATAGGCATCATATTCCTTGTTTCCGGAATATTAAGAAAGCTCAGGTCTAAAAGGGAAGTTCTGGAGATAAAGGGCAGGGAGCCAGGCGAAAAAATCGCAAAAGTAGAAAAAGAGATAAGCGCACTTGAGCAGGCGTTCAAGGAAAAGCTTATATCCCAGAAATCCTATGACAAGGAAAAGGCCAGGATGGAAGACGAGTTGCGAAAGCTGAGAAAGGGCAAGTAACCAAATTCAATCAGAAAAATCAGCAACGGTTAAAACTCTTATATGGTATATCTTTTTTACTTACATAATAAAACTATTTCCTGGATTTCTCCTTTTCATCAGCCTTTTTGGCCTTAGTCAGGGCTGTTATGAGCTCATTGGCAAGTTCTAATGGCACTTCTACTCCCCTGCATACGATATAATTGCCCAGCCTGTTCTCCCTTTTCTCGCGTATGCTGATAAGCCTGTTCTCATTATTTTTGACAAGCCCGACTTCATAAGTAGCCTTGTTTCGCTTGTAGTCGTTCAATGAGCTGTAAGAGCCGGTCGGATAATACACATCCAGATTGCCACGGGATATCTTGTTTGCCTGGGCAGTGCAGTTAAGCACTTCGAGATGGTGCCATATTGTGGAATAGGTAAAGTTGGTGGCTTCCTTTATCTGGGTGATTGTTATGCCTTCAGGATTCAGCTGGAGCAGCGTCCTGATAAGGTTATTCATGTACTCCTCCTTTTCCTTGGCAGGAAGGGTCTTGAATGTCTCCTTGTTAAGAATTTCGCCTGGAAGGTTGATTTTGCCCATTTTTATTTGTATATGTATGGACTTACCATTTGAATGATATTATATAAATCTTTTGATAGAACAAAATAAAGGATCAGGAAAAAATCATTTATAAAGCATATTTTATGAAAAATGAATTATTTTCATATACTCCATTTTGTAAGATAAAATTAAGCTTTATAATACCCTACTTACAGAGTATTACTCTTACATAATATATAATTGGCAAAGGCAATCTTAATGAAAGATTGCCATGCGCAAATAACTGATTTTGAGGCAGTCATTATCACTTACACCCTAAATGCGGGATTGCCTGCATGTATAGGCTGAGAATGTAATTTTTATGCGCAAAATTTTATGCCGTTATTTGAATGAAGTTGTGTTATTGCTTATTTCAGGCGTGCTTATTTGAATGCCAACTGCATATTCTTTGATTTATTATGGCATTTGAATGTTCATTCAAATAAACGTTTGAATATGCAAATTAATTCAAAATTTAATATTGAATGCCAACTGCATATTTTGTTTATTACTATTTGCATGGCCATTATTAACCGGCATTAAACCCTTAAAATCATTCATTCTTACATAATATATTTAAATACTTAAAAAATAAATATAACTATTAATCACTGTGCTTTATTAGTATATAGGGGGCCAAAAATGCCCAATTGCGCGATGATTTATTTAATTATATTACTATAAAATATTTAATTTTACTTACATAAAATATATTCATTTGAATACTCATTCAATCAATCATTTGAATAGGCGTTAGTGCAATGCAAAAAACCTGCGCATGGCTAAAATAACCTAGGGATATATGGATTTATGAGCCGTGATATCCTGACTGCAGCCAACGAATTAACTAATTCAATATAATATTTATTTCTACTTACATCATATTTGCCATAGTGAGCTAAATGCCCAGGATAAGCACGGAATACTGATTAATTCGGAATATCTCAAATAGCTTTGCCTGTATTTAACTATAAAATATTTAATTTTACTTACATAAAATATATTCATTTGAATACTCATTCAATCAATCATTTGAATAGGTCATATTTTTTGTGCCACAGGGCTATGCACGATAAATAATTTTTCCTGCTATGGTAAATCCGCACCTTGGCATTCAAATAATGGCATAAAATTTTGCCTTTGACTACTCATTAATTTTAATATAGGATATTTGCATTAACGACTAGATTTTACAATTGAGTTTTCTTATATAATATATAAAAATACCTATTTAATGATTATTTTTGTTTGAATACGGCCTTTTTTATGAATATTGCCTGATTAATGCAATTAAATTCATAGTATGGCCAGGAGCTGCAAATAATTGATACTCTTGGAATATATTATTTTACTTACATAGTACTTAAATTATATGTATATTATATCTCTGGTCCTGCCTTTACCTTTGAAACATATAAACTTTTCGCTAAAACTCTTATAAAATAAATACTTTTACTTATATAGTGAATATTATTATTTGAATATAGTACTCGGATAATAAACAAATTATAAACAAACAATAGCTGAAAACCGGCACTTTTTTTGCAATTACGGGCATATGTATAATAAGCGCGCGGCATATAACAATCCCTGAATTAACTTCCTGCATTAAATAACTTATACTTATAAAATAAATATTTTTACTTATAAGGTTATACAGCTAACTGAATCTGCATTATCAGGGGCTGTAAATATTGAATTTAATGCATAAATTTCCTATTTGATACATATTTTTACTTATAAAATATATTTTCTATTTGAATAATATGCTATCTTGCGGAATGGCGCGCCGGCTGATTTTCCAATCCCTGCAGAAAATATCCTAAACATGTTTCCTGAGCTGCAGAAAATGGCATTCCATTTGAATGAGCTTCTTTTTTAAAATCAATTTAACCGCTTCCGGAAGCAAGACAAAATAATCCATGAGATCCTGCTGCCGGCATTTGAATGAAAATTAAATAAAATCAATGAAAAAAACAGGAGTAAATAAACCTGTTTTTATGCGCTTAATCCTTGATTTATTTATTTGGCAAGCTTTGAACGGATTTTATTCTGATAAGATTCCGGCATTTAACCTGCCCCAAACCCGGCCGGAATGCAGCTAATTTCGGGGCAGGCTGCCCATGGGGCATGCATTTCTGCAGAATCAGCGCCTTTCATGCATTTTTCTAAAGTTATAATCAAATTATAGTAGAATTATAATTATTTATACTTACATAATATTAGTAGGCATCCAATTAAATCTTAATATTTATAATAAAATATATTTTTTTACTTAAATAATATATTTTTTGGTTTTAAATGAATGAGAATTTCCGGATTAGCGAAGGGCTCTCCTTTGAATGGGGCACCCAATGATGCAATGCCATGCCTATGCCAGACATGCCTTTTGACAATACTGCCGAAAAACCGAAAGCTTTAAATAAGCTCTACTTACATAATATACTATATTGGTGTGGGAATATGTATCTTTACACAAATTCATACTTACAAATTATACATCCAGGTTTTTTACCTATGCCATTCAGGCGCATTCTGAGGGTATGAACATAATCTAATGCCGACTAAAAAGAAGCCAGCAGCGAATGAGAAGCGGCTTGCAGATACTTTGAGCTATCTTCAAAAGAGGGGATTAAAGCCGGAGGACATAGTCGAACTGGTGCATAAGTCCCTCAATGTCCATCCAAAAGAGGAAGTGAAAGTGCCTCTTTCTGCATTCAATAACGAGCACCTCGGCTCTCTCGAGACCATTGTAAAATACCTTCGGGAAAACCTGCTTCTTACTTACCAGCAGATAGCGGAATTGACTAACAGGAATAAGATTGCGCTGGCAGTGTCCTACAGGAATGCGAGAATAAAGATGAAGGACAAGTTTCCGGACCAGGTTTCCCCTTATTCCATCCCAGTCTCCATACTGAAGGACAGGAAGCTGAGCGTGCTCGAGAACATCGCCTGGTACCTGAAAAACACATTCGGGCTTACGTATCACAAGATAGCCGTTTTGATGAACAGGGATGACAGGACGATATGGACGGTCTACCAGAGGGCTCAAAAAAAGAAAAAATGACAGTTCCTATCTCGCCGGAGAGCGGCGGGGCATGAACGGCAAATCAAATGAAAAAAAGAGGTGAGATTGGTAATTTCGCGCTTATCCTGCTAATTGCAGTAGGCGCATTGACGGCAGCAGTAATGCTGGCAAACATGGCCAAGCCTTCCATAACCGGATTTGCGCCTGCTGACGGGAATGGCAGCGACGGCAAGGAAGACGGCAACCAGACCCAGGCTGACGGCGAAAATGCAACGGCCGAGCAGGCACCATCAAACCAGACTGCTGAAGAGGAGAAAGGCAAGCCTGAAAAAGAGGACAAGAAAGAGCCCAATGTGCCTCCAGTGTGGAAATCCGACATTGCAGAATTCACGCTGAACGGCAAGACTGCCATAGACCTTGGCACCTATTTCTCCGATTCAAACAATGACACGATAACCTATACATCCAGCACTCCTGACAAGATAGCTGTCGAGATAAGCGGCAGCATCGCGACCCTGACGCCGGCAGGCCATAATTTTGAGGCTGCAATAACATTCACGGCATCTGACGGCGACAAGTCCACGGGCAGGGAAGTCAGGCTCATTATTCCTGAGAGGAAAATCACAATCGATCTTGGGTATAAGGCAGGAACGATATACAATACCCCTGACGACGGCATAGCGCCGACAACAGGCATTGTTGACATGACAGTTGAAAATTCCAGATTTACATGGAATGCCGATCCCGGCAACCTGTGCACCAGGTGGGAGACATACAGCCTTGGGGATGAGAAGGCGACGCTTGTGTGCTACGGAAGCGAGAAATGCTGCAATTTCATCGATCTGGAGCCTGCGAGAAACGCGTGGAATGACCCTTTCTATTCCTCCTATGGGCAGTACGGAGCTTCCCTGGACAACATCGTGAGCGCGCAGATACTTTACGTCGACTATAAATTGGCCGTCGATGAGCCTTTCTCTGAAATCTATTTCAGCAGCTGGCAGAACCTTTCCGTGAAATATTATTTTGAATTTGCCGACTTCAATAACCTGTGCATAGACACATGCAGCCTGTCAGGATTTAACGATTCCTCTTATGAACTGATATTTGAGATTGATAACGCTGCAATAACGCTGGAGAGCCTTGCTTACACGACTGTCGAGACAATAGAGAAAGTCCAGTTCGGCATTTCAGTCGAGGACAGCAGCGGCTCGCCCTACGGCAGCTATGCATTGTACAAGGACGGCGTCGTTGTGACTGACGAGTTTGTAGAGCCTGACTTCTATGACATAGTGATACAGCCTTTGGAGGGCATTTTCCAGAGCATCCTGGTCCAGAGGGCAAACATCTCAAAGCCCCTGGCTGCCGGTGTCGGCGTTGACATGGTGACAAGGGACATCCAGATAGACAATGTCAATGTAAAGAAAAAATATGCTGTCGATCTGGGAGACCTGGACTTTGAGAAAGCCACCCTTACGGCAAATGCAACGGGGAATTCCCTGTATAAATGCAGGCAGTGGGATTATGATACGGAAGTGTGCTTCGGGACATGGGAAAGAGTTCAAGATCTTGTTCCAGGAGAGCAATATAACGTCACACTGACTGCGGATGATCCGGGATTCATCGAAGGGGATATTAACATTACAGTCCCGGCTGCTCCGCCGCCGACAGGGCTTGCATTCACAGCCAATATTCCCAACGTTTCTGTTGTCATCAACAGGAATTCAACAATAGATTTACCCCTCTATTTCTCAAATCTGGAAGCAGGGACAATATTCAATCATTATCCTATGGATGATATTTTAGTGGAATTTGACAACAATATCGCGATTGTAATCCCGTCAAAAGGCTTTGCAGGCTCGCAGATAACCTTTATAACTGCCAATAAGAGCGATGCGCTTGCTGTTTCCAATGTTTTTTCGGTGAATGTGCTGAACATCAGCATCGGCGTGACGCCTGATCTGTCCATCAACAAGTCCGAGTTTAAATCCGACGAAGATGTTGAGCTTGAGTTTGAATATGTGAAGAAAGATGAATTGGTCAGGCAGAGCAAGTGGAAAGAGGAATATGAGGTTTTTGAGAGGGATACCAAGAAGACAAGGCAGGAACGCGAAGACCTGAAGAAGAAGCTCGTAAAAGGCGAAAAAAGGAAGAAGAAATGGGAGACTGCCAACGAGAAGATAGAGACAACACTTCTTGACAATAAGGGCAATGCCATGAAGGTCGAGCCTGAGATTGAGGAGCTTAGGGAAGGAAAGTTCAGGATCAAGGTCGCCAAGCCGAGGTCATTCAAAGCAGGAAAATACAGATTAAGGGTTGACTTTGAGAAGGAGGGATTCATTTATTCAGAAGAGCAGGAATTCACGTGGGGAGTCCTGGCAATAAATACCCATAAATCAGCATATCTTCCAAATGAAGAGGCTTTTATCGGGATTGGGGTTTTAAATGACTTCGGAAGGATGGTCTGCGATGCAGATGTTGCTTTGGAGATAACCAATCCGGGCAATAAAAAAACCATTTTATCAACAGCAAACGGCAGAATATCAATTTCCCCTGAATGCGAGATTTATGGAGTCACGAATCTGCCTGATTACTATACGACTTATGATGTGTCTGGAGTTGGAAGCTATTTAATGAATCTTACTGCTGTAACTCCAAACGGCGTAAGAAGCATTGCAGACAGCTTTATTGTTTTGAATAATGTTGACTTTGATGTTTCCAGAAGGACTGCAACAAGGATTTATCCTCTTGTGCCGTATTACGTGAATATAACAATAATTGCGGGCAAGGATTACAAGGGGGCTGTCAATGAGTACGTGCCAAGCTCTTTTGCGATTTTGACAAGCAACGGCGCAGCGCTTTCAACTGCGGGGGATACAACGATGCTGTCGTGGAATGTTGACCTGAAGAAAGGGAATAGGTACGATGTATGGTACCGGTATGATGCGCCGGACACTTCGCCGGAGTTCTATTTATTGGGCCCATTGGATATCGGCAGCTTTAAGGAGTACAGGCAGTGGCAGATAGCCAACGACGAGCCTGCTGATGCGATTAATATTACGATGGATTTCTCCGGCCCTCATGTAATCAACCATACTATGTATGTTTCAGGGCACATTAATCTGACTAATGGGACTAATGTGTCACTTACTCAAATTCAAATTTGGGTGAATTACAGCCGGATTGACATAAGCAACTTTTCTGATATTGATGCAAATGAATTCAATCTGGGAATATACAACCTTACGGCAACCGACACCAACAATATCACCCTGCTAAACAGCTCTCCGGGCAATATCTACAATTATTCCGGAAACTTCACTTCAAGGGTATTTGATGGGACTATCACAAGAAAATGGACAAGATTGACATGGAATTCCAACACAAGCACGATAAATGACACTCTGGAAAATGTTGCATTGGGTAAAGAGACGGCGGTATCTGGCGCATTTAGCGGTAGTTGGCCCGGATCTAAGGCAGTAGATGATGATACAGACTGCACTGATGTGGACTTTGATACGTGGCTCACCCCGGATAATACCGCCGTGCAGTGGATAACAATATTCCTTAACACGAGCCAGACCACTAATTATACAATCTATCAACTTAACATCTCACAAGCTAACTCATGCCAAGGAGCTGCCGGTGCTGACACGATTTCCGTCATAAATGTTTCTTTCAGCGACGGCTCCAAGCAGAACTTCACCCTTACCGGCATAAGCCCTCTTGGAAGGGAAATAATAAACTTAACTCCCGTGATAACCTCATTCGTTAACATTACCATATACAAAAGTGGAGGGGGGGCTGGGGGTGACTTCGAGGGATTCTACAACATTGAAGCTTACGGCCAGGCTGTAAGAAACGTGTCTTTCCAGGTAAGAACTGATGACGACAACAGCTCATGGGGCGGCTGGACTGGACCCGATGGCACAGCAAACAGCTATTTCACAGCAAGCCCTGCAGATATATCCAATGTGGCAGCAAATAGGTATATCCAGTATATTGCTTACTTAAGGACGACTTTGGCAAATTATACGCCTTATATGAGTGAAGCAAACCTTTCTTATACCACTTTCACAGATGCATTCGGCAATTACAATATCTCTTTCGTTGCTCCAGGATTCAATGGGGATTATAATGTAACGCTGAATGTTTCATCGCAGACTTATGGATTAACCAACGGCACTTTGACTAAGCTGATTAGCATAAGCAACCTGACTGTTAATGTGAGCATAAACTTCAACGTCACTTTCGCAACCGGAAGCGCTCCTGTTTCGGTTTACGGGCATGTCAATCTGAGCAATGGGACGAATGTTATTAACTGGCCGATTGAGGTTTGGGTGAACTACACCTTGATTAGCAACGGCAATTTCACAGACAACAATGCGTCAGACTTCAACGGCACGGGCACAAATCCCGGGGTTTATAATCTCACAAGGACTGACGGGGAGAATGTGACTTTAAACCTGACCAGCGGTGTTTACAACAGTTCTGGAACATATTTGTCAAGAATATTTGATGCTGGCGGGATTGTCAGCTGGAAGAATCTGAGCTGGGGTGAAAGAGTGCCTTATGGGGAAGAGCTGCCCAATAATAGATATAACGAAACGGGAAACGGAATATTTGGGGGCATAAATATGACAGGAAATGTGTTGCTGTTCCATCTTAACAATGATTCAAGCTACGGAGAGAGTGACAGCTTAGTCTTTGACTTCAGCGGGAATGGGAACAATGCAAGCGTAAATGGAAATGCTCATGCTAATCTTTCAGATAAAATGCTGGGCACAGGGTCATATTATTTTGACGGCACAGGAGATTTTGTCAACACATCTGATACATCAACATTGGACATCACAGGGGCTATGTCGGTATCTGTGTGGGTGAAAAGAAAGTCAACCGGAGGATCTCAGGGCATTGTGGCAAAGGGAGGGGACGGATTTTACGCCCCCTATGACATGAGGTTCAATACTGATAATAGGATTATCTTCGCCCAATCATCAGACGGCGCCAGCTGGGGCACATTATTGCTGAACGGACCCGTGATAACCGACACCAACTGGCATCACTTTGCGTTTACAAGTGACCTTTCCACAGCCAGGCTTTACGCGGATGGTGTGGAAGTGGAAAATGACGGCACTCCAGCAGCCAGCTTATGGAATAATGCCGTGGATGTGATGGTTGCAGCTGAAGCGAATCCTGCAAGCCCCCAGACTAAAGGCTCTTTCTGCAATTGCTGGATAGATGAAGTAGGCATTTGGAGCAGAAGCCTGTCGGCAGATGAGATCCTAAATATCTACAAGCGAGGAGTACTCCGCTTAGGATTGCAAGCCAGAACCTGCTCTGCCTCAGACTGCTCTGACGAGCCTAACTTTATCGGCCCAACCAACACATCAGCAAGCAATTTCACAAATGCCACTTTAAATGATTTGGCTTTAACAAATCTCAGCAGAAACAGATACTTCCAGTAC
>JACOZO010000125.1 GCA_016181325.1 Candidatus Woesearchaeota archaeon
ATACTTTAGCTTTCTGAAGCGTTTTATAGCATATTATTTAATCCGCCTTCGGCATATCTAGTGCGAGGCGTCGCTGTCTGCCACACGCTCCGCCTCGCCAATTTATTAAAATCATTGAAATAAATTCGAGGCAAAATTTAGTGGCAGTCAAATTTTGTCGAGTGTAGATTATGTCGCGAAGCGACGGATTGAATTAAAGCAACTTCAGAAAGCTAAACAATAACCAACTTTACAATCGAAAACAATAACAATAAAAACCTAGTTAATTTCTTTAGATAATCATGCAATTCAAAAAAATAGAAAATATCTACGTAATCAGCATTGGCAGGGGAGAGGAGATAATCAAGACTTTGCTCGATTTCTGCGAAAAAAACAAAATTAGATTAGGCTGTTTTTCAGGCATAGGCGCTGTAAATAAGGCTGAACTGGCGCATTACAGCGTTGAAACAAAGAAATACTCAACGAAAATTATTGAAAAGCCCCTTGAAATACTGAATTTGACAGGCAACATAACTGCAATGGGGGGAAAATGCTATGTTCATGCCCACATAACATTAAGCGACGATAAGATGAATGCAGTGGGGGGCCATTTAAAGAGCGCAGTTGTCTCAGCTGCCTGCGAAATTTTCCTTGTGAAGACAGATTCAGAAGTTGGAAGGGTTTTTGACAAGAATATCGGGCTGAATATGCTGAAGTTCTGATGTCGGAAAGAAACCTTTATATACATCATAACTCCATTCAAAACGGGGGTAAATATCAATGAGCGCTGAAAAAGAGATAGTCAATTTCTGGTGCAACAAAAGGGGATTTTTCACAATCAATAATATCAAGACCTCCAGCAACAGGGATGTGGGGATTCTTGCATTGAAGTTCCGGGGCAATAAAGTCGAAGAAATAAACCATATTGAAGTAAGCTGCTCCATCATAGGCAGCATAGGAGAGAATGCAAATGCCGAAGATACAGTTACCAACATCATCCAGGACAGGTTTGAGAACAAGGACATACATAAGGCCTTGAAGGAGCAGATTAAGGGCTTTGACGTATTGGATGTTAATAGATACATTGTCATAGGCGGATTTCCGAAATCGCGCAAGAAGGAGATCATAAGGGGCTTCAAGGAAAACCATGTGGAAGTAATTGAATTCGAGAATGTTTTGAGGGAGATTTTCGGCGATCTTGACACCCAATACTACAAAAACGACGTTCTCAGGACGCTGCAGCTCGTCAAGTACCTCTTTTTGTCAGGGCCGAAAAATCTTTCAGACCTGCTTATCACTGACGTCTTCAGCCCTGCTGCAAGGAACGAATTCCTCAACTCAATGCTGGACAAGGAAGAGATCGTCAAGGAGTTCAGGAAGACAAATGAGGAAAGGCTGACGGCAATACTGAGAAATTCATCTTTGAGGGATCCCGAGAAGCTGGCTGAAATGATAGAGAACAACATACTCAACAAGAGGACGAGAAAGCCCTTCCTCAGTTCGCTGCTCGGCCAGGAGAAAATCAAGAAGATAGTGATTGAGACAGACACTAAAAAGCACGAAATTCCATTAATTAATTTCTTTGAAAATACTTAATTCTCTGAATTGGCGGCATAATTCATTTCAGCATCTTCACTACAGCATCAACAGCCCTTTCTGAATATTCATTTATCCTTTTCCTGCCCTGCTCCCATGTGATATTCGGCCCCAATATGCCAAGTGAAACCGGCTTTTCATATTTCAAAGACAAATCAAGGAGTTTTTTTGCAACAGAATGCGTTATCACAACGTCATGGTCAGTGTCTCCCTTTATGACCGCCCCCAGCGTTACAACACCTGATATATCCTCATTTTTCAGGAGCCTTTTCACTGCCAAGGGTATCTCGAATGCCCCGGGAACTGTTATGACTTTTTTTACATCAATCCCTGTTTTTTTCGCATACTTCTCGGCATTCTCCCTCATTTTCCCTGTGATCCCGGGATTGAATTCAGATACCACGATAGCTATGCCTGCCTTTGCCATAAAGCGCAAGACAGGAAAACCCAATAAAAAGGTTTCTATGGTTTTGTGCAAATTTATGGATTGGCTTAATTCAATATTCAATCCGCCTTCGGCAATATCAGTGCGAGGCGTCGCTTGTCTGCCATTGCGCTCCGCCTCGCCGATTTATGGGTTTATTGAAATAAATTCGAGGCAAAACACTAGAAAATTCCTATGGAATTTTCTGTGAACTGGGAAATCCTTTGGATTTCCGGTTTCCCGAAAACTCACAGTTTTCGAGGATGCTCAAAAATCCCCTGATTTTTGACATTTAGTGGCAATCAAATTTTGCTGAGTGACTCTTATGTCGCGAAGCGACGGAATGAATATTCTGCCAAGTTTAGCTTCAGGAAGATAACTAATGACATCAATTCAAAAAATATATAAATAACCTGCCTTCAATTCAAAAAATATATAAATAACCTGCCTACTTAACACAATTTAAGCATAGAGGTGCATATCATGAAAAAGATTACTTGCGTTTTGATGTTGATGGTTTTTATTGTAAGCATAGTTCCTGTTTTTTCAGAGGAAACTGCTTCAGACGATTCTATGGAAACTACTGCTGCAGCTTCAGGGGATGCTGAAGTTAAGGCCACAGACAGCAGCGGCCCTTCTAGAGACACAAAAAACGTTATGCCAATAAGGGCAGAAGCCAGGGCCATGATGAAGAGGGAATTAAAGGCAGAAGTTAAGGAGCGGATAAAGGACAAGTCTCAGCTGGAAAAGGCCGAAAAGCTAAGCAGGGCAAAGCAGAAGGAGCTTGAGGGCATGAATGAAGCCCAAATAAAGGCCAGGCTGAATAAATTAACTATCAAGAAGATCAAGACTGCTGAAGATCTTAAGATTAGAAAGATTGTAGCCGAAAAGAAGGAAGCTGCCAAAGAGATGTATGCTGTAGCAAAGGAAAGATACACTCAATCAAAAGAGGAGTTCAAGGCTGCAAGGGATAGATTCCAGGAAGTGAAGGCCAAGGGCAACGATGCCCAGACCATTGAGGTTGCAAAGAAAGTCCTTGTTAATGCCATTGACAGGCTCGTGGAGCACATGAACAAGATAAAATCACAGGTGGAAAGCAACGAGAATATTGACGATAACAGGGCAAAATCATATATCCAGGACATTGATGCAAGGATAAGCGAGCTCGGGACATTGAAGGCAGAAGCCGAGGCTGCAACCACAAAAGAGCAGCTCAAGGAGATTGCGAAGAAGGTAAGGGCCAAATGGACCAATTTTGAGCACAAGGCAAAAGTTTATTCAGAAAGGGTCGTGACTGCAAGGGTCGAGGGCCTTGTCAATACTGCAAAAGTGCTTGAAAAGAGGCTTGATGCCGCTTTGGCAAAGATCAAGGAGAATGGCGTTGATGTAAATGTTGACGAAGAGACTGCCAAATTCAGCGCGTCAGTCGAGGATGCAAAAAAGAAGGTTGATCAGGCAAAAGAGAAGCTTGAGGCTGCTAGAAAAGCCTCTGACAGGGAATCAGCAAAAAAGGCAACTGACGAGGCAAAAGAGCTAATCAAGCAGGCACGTGAATTATTAAAGCAGGCTCACGAGACATTGAAAGAGATTTTCAGCAAGGTAAGGGAAGCAGGCGCAAAGCTGGAGATAGACACAGCCGCCGAAGTCGAGATTGAGACCGAAGCAGCCCCTGTTGCCAGCACATAAGAGGTGTCAAAATGTACAAAAAAATATTTCCGTTGATTGCATTGGTTCTGCTGCTGTCTTTGGCAGCGTGCT
>JACOZO010000071.1 GCA_016181325.1 Candidatus Woesearchaeota archaeon
CAAGGGGGATGTCCCTTACGGGGAATGTCGGCTTTTGCTTTACACGTAAAGGACTTTGAAGCTGCTAACCTGAGCGAATGCGAATTTTTGGATGAAGCCCCCAAAAAAGAAAAGTTTATATATCAAAGCCCCTGAAATGAGTACTATAAAAGGGGGTAGTATTGAATGGATGAGTATCAGGATATTTCTGAGCTAAAGGCTGACATGAAGTCCAGCCAGGTCAGCAACAGGCAGTTATATGATTCTATCATGGACCTTACAAAGCTTTTGGGAGACATGTTCACCATGTTCAAGACTGCATCAGAGCAGATGAAGCTCGAAGAGAAGGCAGAAGAGGACAGGAAAAAAGTGCACGAGGATATCATGAAAAAGCTTGACGAATTGCTGGAGCAGAACAAGATCATTGCCACTGGCATGGTTGACGTGACTGACTTGGTAAAGGAGAAATTGGGCCAATTGGGGCAGCCCGCTCCTGTAATGCAGCCTCAGCAGCCAAACTGGCAGCCTAAGCCTCCAGAGCCTATGATGCCGAGGATGGGGCCGCCGGGCATGCCGAATATGCCTAACATGATGCCACCTCCAATGGGTATGCAGCGGCCGATGCAGGGTCCTATGCCTATGAATAATATGAGGCCAGGCATGCTTCCTCCCAATATGCCTGGGCAGGGTATGCCAAACATGATGCCGCCTATCGGGCAGGATTTTCCGCCTCCTGATTTCCCTGAATTGGACGACATTCCTTTTGACGAGCCAAAGAAAAAGAAGGGATTCAAGCTGTTTGGCAAATGAACCTTATCAATAACCCTACAAGCGCAGACGCTGCGGCAGATATTTTGCCGCAGGAGCCTTCTGCTGCCGGGCATTCTGCTGACCATTCTTTCAGGAATTTTGCTAAGAACATTTTTATTCTGGGCCATAGATATGAACTGAGAAACAGGATAAAGCAGGATCTTTCCCGGCATATTGAGAATGTGAGGGAGAAAGCCGGCAAAAAAAAGCCGATAGCAGTCAATGACATAGACTACATAGAGCAAAAGATTCATCACATCATTGAAAAGGAGAGAAAATTGCTCTGCTTCAATCCTGTGGAGCAGGAGCGCCTAAAGAATCTGGTGGCGAAAATCTCTGCTCTTGAGCATGAATTGGCAGTGGAAAGGGCAGAGAAAGAGAAACTGCTTGCTGAAAAGCAGAACAATCCCAGCCTGATAGAAGTCCAGCAGCTGAAGCAGGCTGTCTTTGCATTCAGGAGGCAGCTGCACAGGCTTATGGGCATGAGCCACAGGAGAAAGAAAGAGCTTGACCTGCTTGAAGGCAAGATAAACAAGGATGTCAACAAGTCTGCTTTTTACAGGAATTAGCTGGGTCAGTCATGCGTATATCTGAAAATCAATCTTGATTTCTCCTTCTTGTCCAGCCTGCAGAACCCGAACCTTGCAAACTGCACGATGCTGCCTTCTTTCAGCTCATTTACCCCGCTTTCAGCAATTCCCTTTGCTGTCTTCTTGTCAGGCATCAAAATTTCAACCTTAGCCAAATCCTTCTGCTTCGGCAGCCAGTGTATTATCCTGTCGCCTTTATGCCTGTAATTTTCATAGTCCAAAGAGTCGAATTCCAGCTTATTGCCGTTTTTCCTGAAATTAAGGCAGTCCATGAGCCTGTATAGCTTCCCGTCCCTGAATTCATTAAAATCCTCGGCAGTCACATAAAATTCATCCTTGACGCTGAATTTTCTCACACCCCTGTCTGCAAATTCAGGATGCAGCTTCAGCTCTATATCCTGCATTGGGGCGCCAGTAATTTTGATTGGTTTGGGATTGCTCACGAAGAAATGCCTGTTGCATAAGGGGTCAAGCTGCCTTCTGTTGTGCGCAATGAGGTCATCCCATGTCAACACAGACTCTGTTTTTGTCATGCCTGTTGACAGCACGAATTCCTTTATCGCTTCCGGCAGGAATCCCCTCCTTCTCAGGGCTGCAAGGGTTGTAAGTGATGGATCATCCCACCCGGTAAGCTTCTTCTTTTTTATCAGCTCTCTTATTATCCTGCCGCTGCTCTCCACGCCTTCAAGGTTGAACCTTGCAAAATGATAGAGCCTGGTCTGCTTTAATCCGAGCATGGACTGCATCATATTCTGCAGCTCAGCCCTGAGCTCGAATTCCTTGCTCCTCAGCCTGTGCGTTATCCCTTCAAGGCCATCCATGACAGCGTTCTCAAAATCATAAGTGGGCCAGAGCCTGTACTTTTTCTTCGTTCTTGCATGGCTCTTGTCCACTAAGCGCATTAAAGTCGGATCCCTGAGCGTGGTATTCTGGCTGTGCATGTCCCCCTTGAGTCGCAGGACAAGCCTGCCTTCCTTTGCCTTGGCCATCTCCTGCCACTTCTTCATGCTGTCATTGCCGTTCCTGCACGGGCATTCCGCCCCCCTGAACCTCAGTTCCTTGAAGTCTTCCTGCCTGCAGGAGCACACATAGGCGTTGCCGTCGTGAATCAGCTTCTCAGCGCACTCATAGAATTTCTCCATGTGGTCTGATGCATAATCAATCTTATCCGGCTTTACGCCGAGCCAGGCATAGTCTTCTATGTGCATCCCGTAGAAGTCTTCCTCTGCCAGCTCGGGATTCGTGTCCTCGAACCTCAGCACAAACCTGCCGTTATGCCTCCTTGCAAGCTCGTAATTGAGCAGCAGGGCTTTTGCATGCCCTATGTGGGGGTATTTGCTCGGCTCAGGGGGAAATGCTGTTACAATGTCTCCAGAATCCAGATCAAGATGGGAAAATATGTCAGCTTCATACTTCTCATGTTTTTTTTCAAGCAGCTCAGGAGCCACTTCCTCGAGCTTCTTCCTCTGCTTTTCCGTCCCAAGCTGGTTCACATGGCTTACAATGCCTTGTATCTCTTTTGCAAGCTCCTTCGTATGCTCTTTCAGCTTTGGCTCCTCGGCAAACATCTTCCCGATGACAGCCCCTGCATTGGCCTTGCCTCCGAATTTCACCGCGTTCTGCAGCGAATACTTCAGGATGGCATCCTTTACTTTCTGCTCCATGTGCCGATTAATTTCGCGGTTGTATATAAAAATAGTGGTAATTTAAACTAAACCCCGTAATTGGCATTTATTGTACTGCGATGTGCTTTTTCCTCGTCAACAAATGAACTGCAGCGCCGCCCAGCCCCAAAACCAGTGCAGCCATCAAAGAATACCTGGCAATCTGGATTGGGGCATCATAGAACAGCCCAGAGGGGTAAAGAACCACTATTTTTTCGTATGAAGCATCAAACAAATAGCTTCCTTGGGTAAAAAATATCCCATGAAATGCTTCAAATGAAATATCAAAATTCAGCATTACTGAAAAAAACAGCAATGCGTCGATGATTGCAATAAGCACTGCTATGCCCATGGACAGCCTGGCCAGCAGGTTTAGCGCTGAAATCTTGTTTTCCTTCAGGAAAATTGCTGCAAGGGACGCTGACAGCAGGAACAACGCGATTATTGCCGTCCTGAACATGAGCCTGAAAATCCCTTTTACGTCGTTGAGGTGCGTTGTTTCCCTTTGGCTGAAGAAACCCTTTGGAAGCTCGCCTTCGTCTTCCAGGAAGTAAAGCACTTCCTTGTTGATTGCTTCTATGTCATATCCTTTCAATGAGCCGTAAACATCATATTTTGCGAATTCCCTGCTGTAGAATCCGACATCAAAAGCCACTAGAATCGTTGATAGTGCAAATACAAGATACAATGAGCATGCAATTATTATGCAGGATAAAAATATTGATATTCTCTTTTTACTTATTGGCATAATCGGCATAAATTAATGGTTTAATCCAGAACTATGACTTCTTTTTCCTGCTTTATCGCTTCGTTGATGGCCTCTTCAATGCTTTTCTTGTTTGAGGTTTTTGCATTGCCCTGCTGCTCCCTCTTGGACTCGGCAAGCACCTCTCCTGCGGCCCTTGCAATAATGCTGTCTTCTGCAGCCTTTTCATCCCTCTTTGCTTCCTTATTTACAACAGACTGCAGGGTATCCTCGTGCCCGGCTGCCTTTTCCTTGGCTTCATCATCCTGCGGGGCCTTGCTGCTGTTATAGACGCTGCTTCCGCTTCCCGCACCTGAGCCGTACTTGGCATCATTATACCCGATAGGGTGTTGCTCATCGCCGGTTATAGAGCCGTATTTAGAATTGGAAGAGTAGGAGTCATTCCCGCTCTTGTGTATGTCCCATGAATCATCCCAGATCTTGAATGGTTTGTTGTACATTGTATTACGAGGCTATCGGATAGTTCCAGCTAGGTACCTTTACCTTATACCCCTTTTTGGATAGCATCTCTGCTGCCTTATGATTCCTCTCTATCAGCTCTTTGTCCAGGATGCTTTCCTTAAATCCCAGTTCAGTACCCAAAAACGGTTCCAACTGCCCCATAATATCGACCTTTTAACCCTTTATAAACCTTTTGGTTTGATGCTACTGGATAATGATTATCACTTTATCTTTGCCAGCGCCATATCTATCTTCTTTCTGAGCTCAGGCTCAGGATATGCGCCGATTATCCTGTCAACCTCGCTGCCGTTTCTGAAGACAATCATGCAAGGTATGCCCCTGACATCAAGCTTCTCAGCGATTCCCTGGTTTTCATCAACATTAAGCTTTGCAAATTTGAGCTTGGCTGAATACTCTGATTCAAGCTTTTCAAGAATCGGGCCGACTATCCTGCAAGGCCCGCACCACGGCGCCCAGAAATCAACCAGCACAACAGATTTGCCCCCGATAACTTTCTTCTGAAATGCGTCGTTATTCAGCTCGAGCATGATGGAACGTGTTTCTGGAATGTTTAAATATTTATTGTTTTGGTGGATTTGCCGATTTTATGGCAAAATTTTTAAGCTAAAGTGCACATATATCCTCCATGGAGGAAAAGAAAGCCCCTTCTTCTGGCATTGCCGGCAATAAGGGCACGAATTATCTCAAGCTGTACTTCAGGTGCCTGGCAAGGCCGACCCGCTTTCAGCTTCTGCTGGTGATACTGATTATCTTATTTTTTGCGCTTTACCAGAAAGAGGGCGTCTGCACGGTAAGCGCCGGCTTTTTCTTTGGCTATTGCGTCAATGAGCACGGCTTTCCGTTTGTTGATATTATAAGGGGTGATATAAGCGCAATACCCACTCCGATGCTTGAGCAGAAGGTATTCGGGGAATTCTTCGTGAGGAAAGGCAACAATCTCTTCAATCCCGGCACTTTGCTGCTTAATCTCATCGTCTATTATTTCTTCATAGCTTTCTTGTTTTTCATTGCCTGGCTGAGAAAAAATAAGAAAATACGCGCCGGGGAGGATTCGAACCCCCGGCCTAAAGGTTAGGAACCTTTCGCTCTTTATGGCCATAAAGGCATCCAGACTGAGCTACCGGCGCATATGCCTCAGAGTATTTACGACATGTCAAAAACCACCCGTCAATAGGCTTGTGGTTTTTGAGCATGCTCGGAAATATACTTCCTTCCATAAAATTAATGGTATATTTACGACATATTTAAATATAATTCCTATTTTTCTCATGCAATGGAAGGCGTAATAGTGCATTTTCGCGGAAGCTACAAGCTGAAAACCCCAAACCACATGATAGTCCATGTCGATTCAGTTGACAGCAGGGACAAGGCTGCCAAGCTTGTGGGCAAAAGCGTGGCATGGAAAAGCCCGGCCGGGAAGGAATTAAAGGGAAAAGTGGCAAAAGAGCACGGCAATAGCGGCGCCTTAAGGGTCATTTTTGAAAGGGGAATGCCTGGGCAGAGTATAGGCGAGAAAGTCCTCATAAATTAGGTATCACTAATTTTATAATATTTTATTCTTTAAGTTTTTTATTGCAGACTCAGCAACTTTCTTGAGGTTGATAATGTCATATTCATTATACTCTATCAGCAGATTGAGGTAGTATTCATCCCCGCTTGCCTTGTATATTCTCCAGAGTGTTAATGCATCACCGCCGTTAAACCTCTCCAAAATGCCATTTCTCCTTATCCCGATGCTTCTTTCAATGTCCTTTAATCCGCCGGGCAATCCGGCTTTTCTTGTAATGGACTTGACATCAAAATGTGGGATTCTTGGCAATAATCCCGGGTATCTTTTGTTAAGGAAAGGCACATCAAAAGATGAGCCGTTGAAAGTGACCAGCAGCCTGTATTGCGACAATTCCCTCTTCAGGCTGTGGAAATCAAAACTGCTCCTGAGCATGGTCTTTGTGGCTAAGCCATCATAAAGCCCTATCATGACAAGGCTGTCTCCCTCATAGATGCCTGTTGTTTCAATGTCAAGAAATACTGCACTGTCCCTGAAAAAATCGTATAATCTCCACGTTTCGGAGCTTGGCAATAAATCAATGAAATAAGATGAATTAAGGCTGTAGAGCTCTTTCTTCGCCTCTTTCAGCCTTCTTTCATAATACAGTTTTCTTGCGTTGGAAATGCCTCTAATCTTTTTAGCATTTGCAAAATCATCCCAATCCCTTATCCCCTGCCCCCATATGTTTCTCTCTAATTTCGCGCTTATTCTCTCCAACAATACAAAAGAATTCTGAATCATAAGCCCTTTTAGAAATCCCTATTTAAATAGGCTGCGCAGGTGTTTGTCCAGTGGCAAGTGCAAATTAATAAGAAAGATCAGGAAGCGGCTAAAACCCGCCCTCATCGCTGCCTGTATCCTTTGCCTCGCGCTCAGGCTCGTCGCTCTCCCTTCTTATTACTTTAACAGCATCCATCTTCAGCGTCAATGGTATAGGGACAGCAGCCTCAAGAAGCTCCACAACAACCTCTTCTTTTGTCTTGTCAACCCTTGTGATCTTGGCGTTCTCCCTCTTGAATGGGCCTGTGATTATCTCCACGATGTCATTCTTCTGTATGTTGACCTCGTGCTTCACCTGCTCAAGCATGTGCTCAATCTCTGCATATTTCACCGGCTTTTCGAGTATGCCCCTTGCATATGGCACATTAAATGCGGCCTGCTCTGCATCGGTCTTGCTGGCTGCTTCCACAAATATGTAGCCACGCATCCCATGAGCCCTTATTACAGAATGGACTTCTATGTTCTTCTTCTTTTCGACGTTGGCCTTGACTAATTCAGCTACCTGGTCTTCCCTGTTCGCCGTTGTCCTTAAGGCAAATATCGTATCTGCCTGCTGTCCTGCCTGTTCCTGTTCCATTTTGATATAATAAACATAAGATTTAGTAGATATTTAAAGCTTAGTTATAAGTGCCATTATTTAAACCTATCCAAAAAAGGTGCTATACTCCTCCCCCGAATATGCCTATCTTGGCCATCTGTATCACGAATCCTATGAGCCCTATTATCAGTATGCCTATGCCAGCTACCTTCACAATTGTCTTGAATTCCATCGAATCGGGCTTTTTTGTGACCTTCAGCACCCTGGCCGACTCCTGCAGAAATGACATTATCCTATATTTCCAGGACGCAGTGTTTTCAGGCTCCATTTTAGTCCAGGAACTCTATGCCGAGATGCTGCTCCATCTCCTTTTTCTTGTTGTCTGTTGTCTTCTTTGCGCGGCCGAAAATCTGCGACGATTTCACTCCCGTGACAATTAGCATTGCCCTTAATGTCTTTTCCATGTCCTTGTATATCTGGGCGCCCCATATTATTTTTGCGTCCTCGTCAAGTTTCCCGCTTATAGTTTCAACAACCTTCCTTGCCTCGTCAAGCGTCATGTCCTCTCCCCCGACCACATTGATAAGCGCTCCTGTCGCTCCAGAAATGTCAACGTCAAGCAAAGGATTGTTTATTGCATTCTCAACAGCCTCGGTAGCCCTGTTCTCTGTGTCACTTTCGCCGACGCCTATCAGCGCAACGCCGCCGCTTTTCATGACAGCCCTTATATCCGCGAAATCAAGGTTTACAAGCCCTGCTTTTGTCACAAGCTCCGCAATCCCTTTGACGGAGTTTGTAAGGATCTCATCGGCAACCTTGAATGCGGTATGCAGCGGCAGGTCAGGGGCAAGCTCAAGCAGCTTGTCGTTTGGAATAACTATCAGAGTATCAGCAATTTGCTCCATCTTCTCAAGGCCGGCAAGGGCATTCTCGTATCTCCTGTTGCCTTCCATGCTGAAAGGCATCGTAACAACACCGACAGTCAGCGCCCCAAGCTTCTTTGCTATCTCCGCGACCACCGGAGCTGATCCCGTGCCGGTGCCTCCTCCAAGTCCGCATGTAATGAAGACCATGTCGCAGCCCTGGAGCGTTTTCTTGATTTCAGCTTCATTCTCCCTGGCAGCTTCCTCTCCCACTCTCGGGTCTGAGCCTGCGCCCATCCCCCTTGTGGTCTCTCTCCCAATCAGCACTTTCTTGTTGGCTGTTGTATAAAGAAGGTCCTGTGCATCTGTATTGACTGCAATCGAGTCAACGCCCACTATGCCTACCTCAGCAATCCTGTTTATCGTGTTGTTTCCGGAGCCGCCGCAGCCTACAACCTTTATTGTTGCGCGCTGCTTTGCCAGAAGCTGCTCCAGCTCTGCATCTATGTTGAGAATCTCATCGCTCTTGCCGGCGTTTCTCGCATCATTGGGCATTAATTTTGGATTGTCCGCTGCCGGATTAGAAGTTTGCTGCATTAGCGTTGCCACATAAATCCCCTCTTTATCGGCGGAATCTGCCGGTTGGATAATGATTGGATTATCCCCAACTAATATATAAACTTATTTGTTTTCCTGGACTTTTTTCTCTTCTTGTGTAGTGAAAACGACTTTAGTTATGGATGGTATTGCCTCTTTGATCTCCTCATTGATCTGCTTCTGGAGCTCTTCCGGCATCTCATGCTTCAGCCCCACGCTTGCAATGCCATTGTCGATGCTGACATTGAATTCATGCGATTTGCCGAAAGCGAGCCTGAGCATCGCCATTAGCTTGTCCTTGTCATCTTCAACAGCCTTCAGCACTTTTATGCTGTAGCTGACTTCCCTGCCTGCCAGGGGATGGTTGAAATCCACCATTGTCCTGCCGCCGCTCACAGTCCTTATCGTGCCGATTATGCCGTCGATATTGACCTGCAGCCCGGGAAATGGCTGCACCTTGCTCTCCCTGAACTTATTTGTGGGGATGAGCTGTATCAGCTTGGCGTCTTTCCTGCCGAACGCCTCCTCCGGCTGGAGCTCAAAATCATATTCTCTCCCGATTTCCTTTCCTATCAGCCTTGCGTCAAGCCCTTTCAGCAGGTGATTCTTGCCGATGCACACGACCATGCTTCCGTACTGGCCATTTTCATCGTAAATGTCATGCTTTTTCGCAATCTCAGCATCAGTCGTGTCAAAAACAGAATTGTCATCCTTCAGCTTGCCGGTGTATTGCACTTCAACAAAATCATGATTTCTTATCGCAGCCATTTTACAGAAAGGGCAAAATAGAGATTTATAAAGGTTTGTGTGGGTAAAACCAGAATTCAATAATCAGCTTATAGAAACAGTGGTGCTTGCGCTGTCAATGACTTTCCCTTCTGCATTTTTCTCCCGCAGGTGCAGTATGACTGTTTTATCCTGGTTCAGGTTGGAAAATGATTTCGGGGACAAAGATATTGTTCCTGTATATTTTTCTCCTGATTTTATGCCGGTCGCATAAGTGTGTGTGCCTCTAGGCTTGTCTGACATCGCATCTTCTGTGCTCTTGTCATAAGCAATGACGGTTACATAAGGGAAAAACACGCTGTCCTTGCCGTTTTCAATCGTGAAAGTGGCGCTGTTGACATAGCCGAGCGTATCGCTTCTTTTCTCCCTGTCAACAGAAGTTATCAGGATTTCCACACTGCCGGATAACTGAGTCTTGGGTGCTTCCGCTGCAGGCTCAGCTTTCGGCTCTTCCTTGACCTCTACTTTTGCTTCCGCTGCAGGCTCTGTCTTTGCTTCAGCAGCAGGGACCGGCTCTGTCTTCACTTCCTCGGCAGGTTTCGGGGCTGCAGCGGCTGCGGCATTTGCATCCTGGCTCTGCGATTCTTCGCCGCTCTTGCCCAGGTTCTTATGCACAAATGCATAGTCATACCCTATGTATCCAATCAGCAGGATTATGATCAGAAGATAGGCAGCCTTTTCTATCTTTTTCATGTTGAATCTG
>JACOZO010000138.1 GCA_016181325.1 Candidatus Woesearchaeota archaeon
GGCGTTAAAAAGAGCAGATAATTTATAAATTCATTATTTTTCTTGCACTTGATGGAAACCATACCTATCAAGTACAAAAGGCACGTTTTTGTCTGCCTGAATAAAAGAGATGCGCCACGGGAATCCTGCTCTGCTAAAGACTCGGAAAAAATACTGACGGAATTGAGGCAGCACGTGAATTCGAATGGATTGACAGGAACATATAACATAACCAAGACATTGTGCCTGGGTCACTGCAATGAAGGCCCCACAATAGCGATATACCCTGACGGGAAGATATTAAGAAAGGTTTCAATGGCTGATGTGCCAAGAATTATTGAAGAATATCTGGACTGAGATTTCCAGACTCTATCATTAACCATCTTGCTTCCAGTGTGCTGACTTGCTGGGATAATCTGGCGCACGCCTCAAATTCTTCCCTTTCTTTGGCATCAGCAAGGTTGCGCCTCAGCTGCGCCAATTCCTGAAAGACGGCGCCATATTCCGGTATCATGCAATATATTTCCCTCAGGCACGCTCTTCTAAAATGGGAATGCATTAATTCTCTTGTGTAGGATGGCAATACGGGCCAGCCTTTAGGATTCCCTTCAATTAGCTCTATTGCGAAAACAGGCTCTTCCGGCAACACTGCCAGGTCAGCTTCGCTTAAATCAATACCTTCTTTGTATTCTGCTAACGTCTGAGCAAAAGGATCGGGATGATATTCTAATGCCGGGTTAATGAGGCAGTAATGGTACATTTGGCTTGCCAGGAATCTCTCATCTAAATGTTCCGGGCTTTGCGGGATTAGCATAGTATCATGGTCAAATACAATGCTGACCAGCCCCATCCTGTCAATACCATCTTCTACAATTCTGAATCTGGGTCCTGGTCCAGCCACTCTGGCAACATGCCCGAATATATGGATAGAATCAGACGGAAACAGATGCGACATATGATCATAGTAAGCATCAATCATCTTTATCTGGCATTGCCATTTTTATATAAATTTATCTTTAGTATTTATTGATTTCTTTGCTGCAAAATCCATTCACAGCAAATATTAAAAACATTAAGCCATTATCATGCAAAATGCCCAAAAAATACTTCACAATTGACGATGCCAATAGGGAAATCCCAAAAATAAGGATAATAATTGCCAAATTAAAGTCATTAAACAAGGCAATAAGCGGGCTTTCAAGCATTAAAGTTTCGTTCACTGACGAGGAGGAATACTCGAACTACAGCGGAACCCTCACAAAACTGAACAGGGAATTCCACAAGCTGTCCTTCGATTTCTATTCTGAATTGGAAAAATTGGACAAAATAGGCTGCATTCTCAAGGACCTGGAAACCGGGCTTATAGACTTCTACTGCAGGTTTGAGGGCAGGGACATATTCCTGTGCTGGAAAATGGGCGAAAACAGGATAAGCCACTGGCACGAACTCGACTCCGGCTTCAGCGGAAGGCAGAGGATTGTTGATTTGGAAGAACTAAGGAATTAGGCGTTAAGTTTAATATATCATGTCCTGTTTCTTTAATTGTGCCAATTTAAATGGATAAAGACAAAATCAACTGGTTCGAATGGAACGGGGATTCATTTGAAAAATCCAGGAGTGAAAACAAGCCAATCTTATTGAACCTGACAGCAGTCTGGTGCCACTGGTGCCATGTCATAAAAGTCACAACTTACTCCGATGATGAAGTCGCTGCAGTAATAAACCGGGAATTTGTGCCGATCAAGGTCTGCATTGACCAGCGCCCCGACATAAGGGACAGGTACAACATGGGCGGCTTTCCATCGACAGTTTTCCTCGATTCTGACGGCAATATAATTGCAGGCGAGACTTACGTGCCGCCCGGCAGGATGAAGGCAATGCTCAATACCATCAGGTCATTGTACGATAAAAAGGATTTCAAGGTCAATAAGCCCGAGCAGGTGCAGGAGGAAAAACCCAGTGTGGAATTAAATGAAGGTATGGCAAGGGAGATATTGGTTTCAATTGAGGACAATCAAGACTCTTATTATGGCGGCTTCGGGCTCCTGGACATGGCACTGAAGGCATTGGACTGGATGCATGGCGGAATCTATGACCTGATAGAAGGCGGCTTTTTCAGGTATTCAGTGACGCAGGACTGGAAAACCCCGCATTATGAGAAGATGCTCGACACGAACGCAGGGCTGTTAAGGAATTATATAAAAGCATTTTCAATAACAAATAACGAAAAATATAAGAAAATAGCGGAAGGCATCATTGAATATGTCAATAAAAATCTCAAGAATGAAGACGGCGGCTTTTACGGCCACAGACTGGTCTTCAATGATGATTTCTTCCTATATTCTTGCTTATAAGGCAACTGGAAAAAAGGAACTGCTTGATTTTGCCCTGAAATCAATAGAATTCCAGATTGGAAATTTATATCAAAAGGAAAGGGGAATGTTCCATTATTTCGACGGAAAGCTGAATGAAAACGGCTTATTGTCGGACAATATTTATTTCATGAATGCCCTGCTGGACGCATTTGAGGCAGCGCAAAATGAAAAATACCTCCGGCTCGCAGAGGAGCTGTCAAATTTTATAACAAAAAATTTCCATGACAGCGGCAATGAGGGCTTTTTTGACAGGATGCCCAGGGCAGATGATGCCGGGATGCTTAAGATCAGGATCAGGAATTTCCTTGAGAATTCATTTGCAGCCTCGGTTTTCTTAAGGCTTCACGGCATCACGAAAAAAGAGGAATACAGAAATGTTGCAGAATCTGCCCTGCTTCACTTCGGCAATTCCTTCCAGAAATACGGATATTTTGCAGCATCTTATGCAAGCGCCTTAAGCTTGATGCCTGATATTGGCAAATAACTGCCAATCAGCAATTGTGAAGTATGTTTTTGACAAATTTTAAATAAAGACGGGCTTTTTATCCATTATGGGCCTGTGATGTAACGGACAGCATAACCGGCTTCGGACCAACCTTTTTAAGAGGCTCGCCTTTGGCTCGCTCTTAAAAAGCTTGACCAAAAAGAGGGATTTTGCTCATAATGAAGCAAAAATCACTGCTGCAGGGGATTTTTTCGCTTTGAGGCGAAAAAATCATTATTAAGGTTGAGAAGATACCGGTTCATCTGGGTTCGAATCCCAGCAGGCTCATTTAAAATGAGATTCAGATCAGTAAGCTTCGGGGTAGGAAGCGTCATAAGCTTCATCATAGCCTATTTCATCTACCTGTACGCCTCTGACAAGGGCTGGAAGCTCCTTGCATTCCTGGCAAAAGCATATCTCATGGTTTACATAGTGATATTCGCGCTTGCAGTCGGCTCTGTCCTGCTCGTCCTTATTGCCTCTTTTCTTCTTTTCAGAAAAGGCAGGCCGGGCTTTAAGGTATATTCATCCGGCGCAAAGCCAAAGCCGCAAAAGCAAAAAGAATATATTGATGCTGGTCCCTTACGGGGAACGTCAGCCTTAACCTTGCACAGCACAGCCGAGCCTGATGGCAACCCGAGCGAATGCGAGAATTTCGCAATAACCTGTGGAACAATGAACAAGGAAAGGCTCAAGGAAATTGCAATCTATCTTGGAATCGTGATTTTGATAGTCGGCGGAGTAGTGTTTTATTTCAACAAGCAGAAAGAAAAGCTCATAGCTGATTATACTGGGCAGATTGATGTGCTGACTGGAAATCTTAAAGATACCAAAGCAGAATTGAGCGAAGATATACAAGATACAGAAAAATCGCTTGGAGCCAGCATCAATTCTGTCAGCACTAACGTGGCCTTGCTTAAGGAGCAGAATGACCGGCAGTTCAATACAATGTCCGACCTGATAAACGAGATAGAAAAGCAGGCAAACCTGAAGCTTGACCAGCTGAAATCAGAGGTCAAGGACATCCAGATAAAAAGCGCCGATTTCTCAGCCATAGTCAATGACGTGCTGGAGTCGGTTGTAAGCATAAAGACAAATGTAGGGCAGGGCAGCGGCGCGGTGATACGGAGCAATGGCTATATTGTGACAAACCATCACGTTATCAACGGGGCTTCCTCAGTCGTCGCAGTCACTTACGGGAATGAGCAGCTGCCTGTCCAGCTTATAGGTTATGATTCCGGCAACGACGTTGCTGTGCTTAAGGTGGACAAGAATCTCAGGTATTTTGAATTCGGCAATTCTGATGAAGTCAAGGTCGGCACAAAGGTGATTGCAGCAGGAAATCCTGCGGGATTATCCTTTACAGTGACAGAGGGCATAGTCAGTGCGCTGAGGACAGGGCCTAACAACCTTAAGTACATCCAGACAGACGTTCCCATCAATCCCGGCAATTCAGGCGGCCCATTGGTAAACCAGAAAGGCGAGATAATCGGCATAAACAACTTCAAGGCAGCAGGCTTTGAAAGCCTCGGCTTTGCCATTGCCTCAAATGAAGTTGATTCCAT
>JACOZO010000072.1 GCA_016181325.1 Candidatus Woesearchaeota archaeon
CGTGTCATGTCAGAAATAGGTGACAGGGTAAATGAATGCGAAGAACTGTTTGGTGCTGCCAAAGCTACTTTGCGAAAGGGGAGTTTGTGCGATGGAGTAAACCAGTACTTTGACGCTGTTGCTGCTTCCAGAGAGCCTGTTTACTCTGCAACGAATCCCGAATTAATAATTTTTACATACAGGAATACAATAGGGTACGATGCATTAAGACTTGATTCCCTGAATATGATGTTATCGAGTTCAGTTGTGAATGGAAGAGTCAGATACGATGCAGTTGATGAAATTATTGGAGCTTTTGAAGAAAATTTTGACCCTGGAAAAATAGGTGCAGACAGAATAGAATTAAAAGCTTATCTGGGATTGTTGATAAATAGATTATCAATGGCTGCTAAAAATAGGCTTATAGGGCGATATGGGGAAAGAATCAGAATATCGTTAGGCATGGAAGGTGCGGATGCGGATGACTTAATCACGCAGCTTATAAGATGCATTCCGACGGCCGGAAAAACCTATGTATAACCAGTTTAAGTTCTGTCAAAATTTTTAATTTATTTCTTCAATTCCACAGCCTTCAGCAGATTATCCATCAGCATCGCTATTGTCATAGGCCCAACGCCGCCAGGCACTGGAGTGATGCAGGAAGCGACTTCTTTAACGCTGTCAAAATCAACGTCTCCGACTATTTTATTTCCTGCTGTTCTGTTGATGCCAACATCTATGACAACAGCGCCTTTTTTCACCATGTCCACCTTTATCATTTTGGGAGAGCCGCATGCAACAACCAGAATGTCTGCCTGCTTTGTATAATTTTCCAAGCCCTTTGTCTTTGAATGGCAGATTGTGACAGTCGCATTTCTTTCCAGCAGCATCATTGCTACTGGCTTGCCCACAATATTGCTCCTTCCTACGACAACTGCGTGCTTCCCTTCGATTTTTGTTACAGACTCGATGAGGTATATTATCGCCCTTGGCGTGGCAGGGGCTATTATCGCGCTTCCTGACATAAGGCTGCCAAGGCTTGACGGAGTAAAACCGTCGACATCCTTGCCGGGCAATATTGAATTTGTCACAAGCTTCTCGTCCAGATGCTTAGGAAGCGGAAGCTGGACCAGTATGCCGTGTATCTTCGGATTGTTGTTCAACTCGTCAATGAGCTTCAGCAAGTCCATCTCTGAAACGTCCTTTGGAAGACCATATCTTTCGCAGTAGGCGCCCATCTCTTTGCACTTGCTTTCCTTTGAATTCACGTATATCTGGGAGGCCGGATTGTCGCCGACAAGAACTATTGCAAGCCCGGGCTTCTGCTTTAGCTTGCTTATTTTCGACTTTAGCTCAGAAAGTATCTTTTCCCTTATTTTGTTGCCGTCGATTATTTTAGGCATTTGATGTACCTGGCGTGATTAGATGCCTGGGCTCTAATGGCGGTTCGTAGTCTATAATGGCAATTTCCAGCAGATTTACCATACCATTTGCTTCAGTGCTGTCACCATAAGATACCCTTATCCGTCCTCTTTCTTGGTACCTCTTAAGGTCATCTGCACCATTAATTCTGCTGATATGGTAGTATCGTCCGCCTTCGCTCATGAAGATTACACTATATTTTTCACGCCCTTCAACCATAGAGCTGAACCCACTGACTATCCTTCCTTCAGCTTCCATCCTTCTTGGCTCGCAGGCGCTAAGGCTGGCTGCTAACAGAATTCCGGCAAGCCCTGTTGTCAAATGCCTTTTGCCATCATTCCTAATTTTAGCTTCCATTTAACATCACTTAATTGCTGGGATTAATTGATTTATTATCCTGCAATGCCTTACTTCAAAATTCCCATTCCCGGGTACAATGGGAAGCCTCTGCATAATTCCAAAATGTCCTTCCTTGCCCTTGCGATTGCTTCCTTGTCATTCACATTGTCGATGACCCTTGCAATGCATTCTCCAATGACTTTCATCTCGCTTTCCTTCATGCCCCTTGTGGTGACAGCGGGCGTCCCTAACCTGATTCCTGAAGGGTTGAAAGGCGAGGAAGGCTCATACGGGATAGTATTCTTGTTTACAGTGATTTCAGCCTCCTGGAGCGCTGTCTGGACTTCCTTGCCCTTGCCTGTAAGCCCTTTGTTGACAAGCTTTATGACCATCAGATGGTTGTCTGTGCCGCCGGTGACAAGCTCCAGGCCCTTGCCCATCATTGTGTCAGCAAGGACTTTTGCATTCTTTACGATCTGCTGGCAGTATCTCTTGAAATCAGGCTGCAATGCCTCCCTGAAGGCAACTGCCTTTGCGGCATTTACATGATTATGCGGGCCGCCCTGCAATCCGGGAAAGACCGCGCCGTCGATTTTCTGGGCCATGTTTTTCTTTCCGTTAGGGTCAAGCCTGTCTTTGATGCTGCACATTATCATTGCGCCTCTCGGGCCCCTTAGCGTCTTGTGGGTGGTTGTCGTAACGACATCGCAGTAAGGCATAGGATTCTGATGCACTCCTGTTGCGCACAATCCTGCAATGTGTGCTATGTCTGCCCAGTGATATGCGCCCACTTCATCGCAGATTTCCCTAAACGCCTTGAAATCCAGCTTTCTTGGGTAGGCTGTAAGGCCAGACAAGATCATCCTTGGCTTTGCCTCTTTTGCCAGCTTCATTATTACATCATAATCGAGCAATTCCGTCTCCTTGTCGACTGTGTATTGTGCGCACTTGTAGAACCTGCCTGAGAAATTCACGGGGCTGCCGTGAGTCAGATGGCCGCCTGCGTTCAGGTCAAATCCCAAAAAAGGGTCTCCCAGTTCAAGCAGCGCGAAGAATACTGCCTGGTTGGCAGGGCTGCCGGAATAGGGCTGCACATTGACATGCTCCGCCCCGAAAAGCTTTTTTGCCCTTTCAATGGCCAAAGTCTCGACGACATCAACAACCTGGTTGCCGCCGTAATACCTTTTCTGTGGGTAGCCTTCGGAATACTTGTTTGTGAAGACCGTGCCCAAAGCCTGGAGGACAGCCTTGCTCACAAAATTCTCGCTAGGTATTAATTCAACGCCGTCCCTTATCCTCTTTTCCTCGTTCAGGATTGCCTCAGAAGTCTCAGGGTCAACAACAGATATGTCGTCCATAAATGCCATGATATCACCAGTGATATCGGGCTTTCAGGCGTGTTTATATAGTTTTTTGTTCTTGTTACTAAAATTGAATTAATTCGTTTCTGTAGAAACCATTAAAACTTAAGCTTAAATACTTGCATACATGGATTTTGTAGAGCCTATCAATAAACTTCTTCCTAGGGGACTGAAGACTTATCTGAACTCTTTCCCTCTTTTAAGGGAAGTGATTGAACGTGCGCTACTTGCTCCTGTTGACAAAGCATTGAATGGAAGGGAAATCCCTTTATATACAGGGATTAGAACTATGCTGAGCCCAAATGAAAGGGAATATTTGTATAGGTTGGCAAAGGAAGTTACACCGAATGGTGTCATTGTAGAACTTGGGTGTTATGCAGGCGGCTCGGCTATTTTGCTTGGGTTAGGTGCCAGAGTATCAGGTTCCCATGTTTATTCTTTTGATCCTTTTGACAGCCATATGGATCGCCAGACAGAAGAATCTGACGGTTCACCCCATCTGAATATTAAAAAGCCTTCAAGAGCCCATGTAGAGGAAACATTAAGAAAAAGAGGCTTAGACGATGTCATTACATTGTGCGAAGGCTTTAGTTTGGATATGGCTGGTAGATGGGGAAATGGAAATATTAATCTGCTATGGATTGACGGGAACCATGCTCATGCTAGTCAGGATTATTATGCGTGGAGAACCCATCTGGCACCAGATGCAATGATAGTTTTCCACGATACAAACCACGGCCGTAATGGCTTTACTCTTGGAAGGGAAGACACAACACAATCTGTTGAAAATCTCCTTGAACAAGAGAATATTAGAAATGTCTATAGAGTTGACGCCATCACGGCTTTTTGTCTTCAATAGGCTGAAGAAAATGCCATTCCAAAAAATATTTCTAGATCATAAGTTCTTCTTCAATAAAATGTCCCTTTCATTCAAAATGTATTTAATCCAAAGCTTACATAAATTTTATCCAAAACTATAAATATACCGCTATTTGACATCTTTATATGCCTGAAATCCTGCTTATCGGCAACGGCGCAAGGGAGCATGTGATTGCGGAGACGCTGAAGAAAAGCAGGCATGAGCCCCACATCATCTCTTACATGAAGGCGAAGAATCCCGGCATTGCGGCATTGTCGCAGGAGTTTGAAATTGGGGATTATTCTGACATTGACCTGATCAAGAAATTTGCAAAAAGGGAAGAGCCTGATTTTGCGTTTATCGGGCCTGAAGAGCCTTTGTCCCATGGCGCTGCTGACATGCTTGAAGGAATAGGCATCCCGTGCATAGGGCCGAAAAAAGAGCTTGCAAGGCTGGAGACGAGCAAGTCTTTTGCAAGGGAATTGCTAAGGGAATTCAACATCGAGGGAAATCCCAGATACAAAATATTTGATAAGAATAATATAAAAAATGCCAACGATTTCATTAATTCAGTGGGTGATGCTGTTGTCAAGCCTGACGGATTGACTTGGGGTAAGGGCGTAAAAGTGCAGGGCGATCATTTCAGCACAAAAAAAGAAGGATTGGATTACTGCACTGAAGTCCTGAAAACACATCCCCGCGTAATAATTGAGGAAAAGCTTGATGGCGAGGAATTCAGCCTGCAGTGCATCACCGATGGAAAAACAGTGCTTGCTTTTCCTCCTGTTCAGGACCATAAGAGGGCTTTTGATGGCGACAAAGGGCCTAATTGTTATTCTTCTGATACTGAGATTTTAACAGAGAATGGATGGAAAACTTTTGATAAATTAAAAAAGAATGAAAAAGTAATGACTTTTAATCCAAAAAAAACTCTTCTAGAATTTAGAAAACCAGAAAATATTTATTGGATGAAGCACAAAGGGAAAATGATTCATTTTAAACATAGAGAATTAGATTTGCTTGTTACACCTAACCATAGGATGCTTATTAAACCTAGAAGATCAAATAGAATAAAAATATCCTTCGCTAAAAACATTAAGGGCGAAAATGAGATATTTTTAACTGGAAAATGGAAAGGGAAATCTCCAAAATATTTTGTAATTGATGAACATGACTACAAATTCAATAGAATTTTGAAAAAACAAAAAATTAAGTTCTCGGACTGGCTAAGATTTATGGGTTTGTTTTTATCTGAAGGTTACATAACCAACAAAAAAGGAGAGCGTAGAGTTTACATTTGTCAAATTAAAAAATCAAAATATTTTAATGAATTTAGAAAAATATTATCAAAATTGCCATATAATTTTTCATATGAAGAAAAAGATTATAAATTTAGGATTAATTCGATACAGCTCGTAAATATATTAAAATATTTAGGCTCTTCAAGAGAAAAATATATCCCAGACTATGTTAAGAATGCGAAAAAAGAGCATATATTACAATTTCTGAGAGCATTCGTTATGGGAGATGGCAGTATTCATTACGGAAGGATGAGATTTCACTCTGGATCGAAGAGATTAATTGACGATATTCAGGAGCTTGTTTTAAAGATTGGCAAATCTGGTATAATCACTATAGATAAAAGAAGACGTATGTTAAACCCAATTAATAAAAAATATTATAAGGCAAATAAAGTTTATTCTTTAGAAATTAAACCTGAAACTAAGGCAGGTATAAGGAAAAAAGATATTAAAGAAGTAGGGTACAATGGTTATGTAGGTTGCGTTACTGTTCCTAATAGTTTTGTAGTAGTGAGAAGGAACAGGAGAATAGCTATTTCTGGCAACACGGGCGGCATGGGCTCTTACACAGACGAGAATAACTTATTGCCTTTTCTTACGAAAAAAGATGTTGAGGATGGGCTGAAGATAACCCAAAAAGTGGCTAATGCGCTGCACAGAAAAACCGGCCAATATTACAAAGGAATCATGTACGCCGGCCTGATTGCCACAAAGGATGGCGTCAAGCTGATAGAATACAATGCGAGATTCGGCGATCCAGAGGCGATGAACGTGCTGCCTATCCTGAAAAATGACCTTGTTGAGCTTTGCAACGCGGTAATAAACCAAAAGCTTGGTTCTGTAAATCTGGAATTTGAAAAAAAAGCGACTGTGTGCAAGTATGTTGTTCCTGAAGGTTATCCTGATGCTCCTGTAAAGAACCAGAAAATCCAAGTTGGCAAGATGCCCTACGGCGCAAGAATCTATTATGCTTCTGTCGAGCAGAAGGAGAATGTATTGCATATGACTGCTTCAAGGGCTGCTGCATGCGTAGGCATTGCAGACAATCTAAGCGATGCAGAGCAGATTGCTGAAAAGGCCGTGTCATCAATAAACGGCAGGATTTTCCACAGGAGCGACATAGGCACTGAGAAGCTGATAAGGAAGCGGATTGAGCATATGGGGTCAATAAGGAAATAATCCGCCATAATCCGGTTTAAAACAATCAAAATTTTATTTCTAGTGAGTAACAAATAAATCCAATATTCCTCGAAATACTTAAAAATCTAACTTTATTTCCGTAATATTGGTGGTGTTTATATGAAAAATCTAAGAGTAATGGCTGTATCTGTTGTGCTATTGCTGGCTGTTGTAGGAATGGCCTATGGCGCAGTAGTCACGAGGCAGATAATGGCTGACAAATCAATGGATAAGGTAAGCATTGAAGTGACAAAATCTTCAACAAGAGACTTTGAAAGGAATATATATGTTGTTGACACAGACATGCAGAGCGAGATAATGTACAGCGTAGTGCAGAGCAAGAAGATAAGGGCTACGACAAGAGGACTTGAGCCAAGCTATGTCTTGGTGCACAGGGGAGAGTCGGTCAACTTCAACATCGACAGCGATGTAAACTGCAACTTCCTTATTGACGGATACAGGGTTGATGCAAAGGCATGGCCTAACACCGTTACGGAAGTGACTTTCAACGCAGACCTTCCAGGAATATATATCTACAGGTGCGCAGGGCTGTTCTCAGACAGGAGCACAGTAGGGCTGCTGGAAGTTGTCGAGTAAGGCTCCAAAGCCTTTTATTTCTTTATTTTTTACCTTTTACTTTTTGCAATAAATAGCAACATTAAAATATTAATTGTTCCATTTCTATATTATGCCTAAAAAGAGGAAGGATCCAAAGACCAGGAATATTGTGAAGCCTGGAAAACTGAAATCAAGGCGATATTCTCCTAACAAGCCTGTCAGCAGGGTTTCAAAGCTTAAATCTGAAGTTGATGCAATCCTTAAGGATGAAGATTCTATAAAGCAGGAGCTTGAAGGGCTTGAAGTAAAGGAATCACGCCTTGAAAAAGGCGAGGATGAGCTGAAGAAAGGCGAAGCAAGAATAGAAGCCGAGGAAGAAAAGGTTGAAGAAGAGGAGAAAAAGATTGAGGAAGAAGCAAGAAAGATCGTCAGCCTTGAAGAGGATATCAAGGAAAAAGTTGATGTCAAGCCGCTTGGCAAGGTGACTTACAGGGATGTCACAAAAGGCGTGATCGGGGCATTGATAGGCACGGTGGCACATTTCGCCTTCTTATACGGCAGGGAAATAGCAAAGGATATAAGCAACACAAGGGCAAGTGTGCTGTATGCATTTTCATACGTATTGCTTGTGGTTTTGATGTACAGAACCGGGTACCGGGAAGTAAAAGAGAAAAGATATCTTGAGCTGTTTCCCCTGAGGGCAAGCATAATTTACGCAATATCGCTTGTTGTGATAATATTTGTCTTTATACTCTATAATCAGGTGGAAATCATAAGTTTTGGCTCTCTTTACCGGGAAGTCAGCGTTGTCTCCATACTCGCCGTGCTTGGAGCAGGCGCCGCTGACATGATAGGAAGGGATTAAATAAATCGATAAAGTACCTGTTATACAGGCTTTTGGAGAAGGTTTTCTTTATTCAATTTCCATTAAAGACAATAAATCAATTTTCATTGAAAATATTATTAATTCCGTCCTTTCGTTTTACGCATGTTTTCTGACGAAAGGACAGCCGCATATAGTATGGGGCTGTCATTTTTCCTTATAGCGTTGTGATAGAAAAATGACGGAATTAAAAATAAAATTTTTCATTGAAATTGGAATAAATTGATGAAATAACGCTTACGAAATCGCAAATGATTGTGAACAGCAGACAACTGGAAAATTACAATTAAGCAAATCTTTTATACTCTGATTTTTATTTCTTATGCTATGAAGCACTCTCTGAGGCAGACCATACTCGAGAAGCGTAATGCCCTGGCAAAGCAGGAGATACATCACAGGAGCAAAAAGATACAGGAGCACCTGTTTGAGCTGGAGGAGTACAAGAAATCAAGAGTTGTCATGTTCTACGTGTCATTTGACAATGAAGTATTCACCCATGACATGATGCGGGAATCATTGAAGCACAAGACGGTGGTCGTGCCAAAGGTCGTGCACAAGGAGATCGAGCCTTCTCTTATAATCTCTTTCGACCAGATGATCCCTGACAACAAATACGGCATACTCGAGCCCATTGACGTCACAAGAGTCACTTTAAAGAGCATCAACATGGTGCTGGTGCCTGGGCTTGTCTTTGACTCGCACGGCCACAGGCTTGGATACGGGTTCGGCTTCTATGACAAGTTCCTGATGAAAATCCCGCATGCAGTCAAGGTAGGGCTTGCATTTGATTTCCAGCATGTTGATGAAATCCCGAAAGAAGTGCATGACGTGCCTGTTGATGTCATTGTGACGGACAAAGAAGTTATCAGGATCAAGAAATAATTTAATGGCATTTTTAATATCGTTATTTTTATTTCCTTGATTTAAAGAATAAGATAATCAAGGATGAAGTTATTTCTATTGGAACATTGAATAGCTCATTAGTTCACCCAAGGGAAGTTTTTAAGGAAGCGATAAAGAATTCAGCCAATTCTGTTATTTTGGTGCATAATCATCCCTCTGGAAGCGTTGAGCCTTCTGATGAAGATTATAGGGTGAATAAGGTTTTGGTTGAGGCTGGGAATCTGATTGGGATTAAGGTGCTGGACCATTTGATTGTTGGGAATACAATCTATTTTAGCCTTGGAATGCCATAGGGTTAAAATGCAGCGAAAACTTTAAAATGTAGTGGTGGTTGGTTTATCTTATGAAAGAAGAGGGAAAAGAAAGGTTTATAAGAGTTTATTCCAATTTGCCTATTAATGTAAGAAAGGAAATCATAGTTATTATTGACAATCAGCCTATAAGCTGGGATGTAGCATACAATGAGGTCATGAATAATACAAAACTTGGCTTAAGGATCATAGAGAAATTAATTAAGTTAGATATTATTTGAAATGGAACGAAATGAAGATATAATGGAATTGATAATTTTACGATTAGAGGCAATGCCGGCAAATGTCAAGTTGTCAATAGGCGGCCATGGAGAATTCGATAAGCGTGAACTTATAGATAGGGTCAGGAAAGGGGATGAGATAGGAAAGAAAATTGTGGCTGCTCAAATGCACTATCTTAGATCATTAAAGAGAGGCATAATTTCCCATGGGTGAGAGGAGATTTTTGATTACTTTTCCCAACGATGACACTACTACCTACTACCTGTTTATTTGGGAGAAGCCTGTTTTGGAATTTGCATCTAAGAAAGGCATAAATTTTACAAAATTCGAAAATAATGAAGTGACAAGAGAAAATATAGAGAAATTTCTTTCTAAGATAAAGGCAGAATTTGTCATTTTTAATGGCCACGGAGATGAAAAAAGCATTCGCGGCTATAAAAAAGAGAAGATAGTTGAGATGGGGATAAATGAAGATAAGCTTAAATCAAGAATTGTTTATTCCATATCCTGCAGGTCTGCTTGCGAACTT
>JACOZO010000131.1 GCA_016181325.1 Candidatus Woesearchaeota archaeon
TTGGTGCCTGAACAAAGCCAAAAAAAGAGGAAAAATGATAAAGTTCAAGCTAATATGATTGAAGAATCAAGTGAAAATATTCAATTAGTAGGATAGGTAAGAGATATGCACACAAATAACGCTATCGTAGTCTTTCAGGGAAAAAATATCAGGAGAGCCTGGCACAATGATGAGTGGTGGTTCTCTGTATTTGACATTATATCTGTTCTTACTGACAGTGCTGATCCCAAGCAGTATGTCAAGAAGATGCGAAGCCGTGATCCTGTTCTGAATGCGAACTGGGGTACAATTTGTACCCCCCTTGAGCTTCTTGCTCCAGATGGCAAGAAAAGGGAAACGAACTGTGTCAGCACAGAAGGGGCATTTAGGATTATCCAGTCTATTCCATCTCCAAAAGCTGAGCCATTCAAGCTATGGTTAGCTAAGGTTGGCTATGACAGGGTAAAGGAGATTGAAAACCCTGAATTGGCTCAAAAGCGTATGAAGGATATCTTCAAATCCAAAGGGTATTCTGAGGAGTGGATAAACAAGAGAGTTAGGGGCATAGCAATACGGGATGAACTTACAGATGAATGGGGCAAAAGAGGCCTGCAAACAGAAAAAGAATACGCAATCCTGACAGCAGAGATATCCAAAGCAACATTTGGCATGACACCAAGCGAATATAAAAAATTCAAAGGATTACAAAAAGAAAATCTCAGAGACCACATGGACGATATAGAAATCATACTCACTATGCTTGGAGAAGCAACAACAACTAGATTAACAAGAGATCGTGATTCCAAAGAATTTCCAAAGCTGAAAAAAGACGCAAAGGACGGAGGCGATATTGCCGGCTCAACACGAAAGGACATAGAACAAAAGCTTGGCAAGAGCATTGTCTCAAGCGATAACTTCTTAGAAAAACCAGAAGAACAGAAGAGACTCATTTACAAAAATAAAGGAAAATAGCAATAGACAACAGGACAGGTATTTCCTTCGATTATTGGATATTGCCGATGCCAGGAAACCGGAAGATTTGCTATAGTCTGATGCCGAACTTTTTGGCAAACTCCCTGCCTACCTTTTCCCTTATTTGCCTTTCTTCATCATATCCGGTCTTAGCTTTGGCCTTCCCAAAATGCTTGCCCAGTTCTTCCATGGCTTGCCCCTTTCTAAGAAGCATAAGCTTTTCCCTGATGGCCTCTCTTATGAACTCAGTCTTGGTGCTGTAATAAGGCTTCATAGCTTTGTCTATTTCCTTGGCCAGATTTTCCTCAACCTTAATTGTTATGGATTCCATAGTAAGATTAAGTAAGACAAAGTAATATTTAAATGTTTTGGTTTTTATTTAGTATCCAGAACCCAAACTTGACAGAATATTCAATCCGTCGCTTCGCGACAAAAGAGTCACTCGGCAAAATTTGACTGCCACTAAATGTCAAAAATCAGGGGATTTTTGAACATCCTCGAAAACTATAAGTTTTCGGGAAACCGGAAATCCAACGGGAAAATTCCATAGGAATTTTCTAGTGTTTTGCCTCGAATTTGTCAAAAACCAACAGACTATTTGGATTAGGTTTTTGAGCATGCTCGGAAATCAAAAATTTCCGACATATTTCAATAAACTCATAAATTGGCGAGGCGGAGCGATGTGGCAGGACAACGACGCCTCGCACTATAATTGCCGGAGGCGGATTGAATATTAATGATAAAAAGCTTCAGAAAGCTAAATTACTACGGTTTCTACAAGGTGAAAAAATCAATTGCCAACGCATCTCATCTTAAAATCATAATAGCCTATTTAGAAAGATATATAAAAGAACATAATTTACTCAAGTTTATGAAAACAAGGGAGCCAGTCAGCAAATTCATAAAAGTAAGATGCTCTAAATGCAAGAATGAGCAGATTATTTTCGGCAAGATATCCACAGCTGTTGAATGCCTTATCTGCGGCAAGACAGGCAAGCCTCTTGCAGATCCTACAGGGGGCAAGAGCAGGATAAGGGCAAGGATTCTGGAAATATTGGAATGATTTTGAAAAATGTTATTTAAGAAGCAGGGCTTTCCGGAAGAAAACGAGCTGGTTCTATGCACAGTTACAAGCGTGCAGTATCATTCTGTCTTCGTCGCCCTTGATGAGTACGGCAAGAACGGGCTTATCCATATTTCTGAAGTCTCCCCTGGAAGGATAAGGAACATAAGGGATTTTGTCAAGGAGAACAAGAAGATAGTCTGCAAGGTCCTTAAGGTCAGCCAGGAAAAAGGCCACATAGACCTTTCATTGAGAAGGGTCAACGAGACTGAAAAAAGGAAAAAAATTGATTCGATTAAAAGAGAGCAGAATGCCGAGAAGATCCTTGAGACCGTCGCAAAGAAGCTCGGGTTGAATTCTGTTGAATTTTACAGGCAGGTTATAGAGAAGGCCTTTAAGAAATATGAGACCCTTAGCGGCACGTTTGACGACATCGTCAATGGAAACGCTTCCCTTGAGCAGCTTGGCATACAGAAGAAATATGCCGATGCTTTGGAGGAGCTTGTCAGGCAGAGGATTAAGATACCTGAGGTCACCATTGTGGCAAACCTGAAGTTAACCACTTACGCGCCTAACGGGGTCGAGGTCATCAAGGAAGCGCTGGCCAGGGCGGAATCATTGTGCAATAACTGCCTTAAAATAAGGTATCTTGGCTCAGGCACTTACAGGCTAACGGTTACCGCCCCCGATTACAAGGGGGCTGAAAAGATGCTTGCCAGAAGCTCGGATGCGGCGTCAGAAATAATCATTAAGGCCGACGGCACGTCAGAGCTGATAAGGGAAGAATGATGGAGCACATAAAGAAATGCGTCAAATGCTTGCAGTACACCATGAAGGAGCAGTGCATTTGCGGCGGGACTGCTGTCCAGGTCAGGCCTCCTAAATTCAGCCCTGATGACGCATACGCAGCCTACAGGAGAAAGGCGAAATTCCAGATATTGAAGGAAAAAGGGATGGTCTGAAATGGAAAAAAGCTGGCAGATAAGGCAGATTGGAAAATTGCCGAGCCTTAAGGCTCCAGTTATGCTGGAGGGGCTGCCCGGCATAGGAAACGTGGGCAAGGTATCTGTTGATTTCATCATAGACGAGATTGGCGCAAAGAAGCTCTATGAGATAAGCTCTTACAGCTTTCCCCACTCGGTCTTCATCAACGAGGACAATCTGGTCGAGCTTCCAGTCATAGAGGTGTTCTACAAGAAGTTCGACGGCAAAAGAAGCGACCTGCTGCTGGTGGCTGGCGATGTGCAGCCGATTGACGAGGCAAGCTCCTACGAATTCTCTGAAAAGCTGCTTGAAATACTGGAAAGGTTTCATGGGCAGGACATAATAACGCTTGGAGGCATAGGGCTTTCGGAGTACAGGCCTGGCTGGGTGAATGACCGGCTTTACGGTGTTGTCGGCCCGATTGTCGGCGTGTCAGGGCTGCTGCTCGGATTGGCGCAGAGGCATAATATGCAGGCTGTGTCATTCCTTGCTGAAACATACGGCCATCCCCTCTACCTTGGCATCAAAGGGGCAAAGGAGCTGCTGAGGGTGCTTAACGAAAATCTCAAGCTTCGCATCAACATAAACAAGCTGGACCAGGAAATCAAGGACGTGGAGTCCGAGATAATCAGGAAGACAGAGCAGCTCAACGAGGTTTCAAGGGCCGCGGCGCTGAGCAAGCTAAGGAAAAGGATTGGCGGCGAAACTGACTATATTGGATAGGGTTTGATTGATTTAATTAAAGCTAAATTTGAAGCTCTATCCGCCACTAGTTTTAAGATTGTTGCATTCTATTGAAGGGGAAAAATTTTGTTTATACGACCACGAAAACTTAATAAACATTCCAAATATATCTTTTATATGGCTATGAGTAATCCAACTAAACAAGATATAATAAATGCAATTCAGCGAACTGCCAAAGAAAATGATGGAAAGCC